>JAHLFQ010000006.1 GCA_018883705.1 Candidatus Cellulosilyticum pullistercoris | reverse complement strand
AAACGCATATTCACTATCTAAACCATCTATAACTTCTACTTCACCAAATACTGCTCTTACTTTTTCTTCTACTTCTTCATCGTCTGCTTTAATTCTAACGAAGTATCCTACTCGAACCTCTTCTTTTGCTTTTAAGTCCATTTTTTCTCTATTCCATATTGTCATAATGTTTGTTCCCTTGTGTTTAGCTGCATCAATAATATCTGCTACAACGGCACTAGCTGTTGGTAATTTACCTGCACCTTTACCATAAAACATGACATCGCCAACCATATTTCCTTTTACAAAAATAGCATTAAAGACATCATTTACCATAGCAAGTGGATGATTCTTAGAAATCAGCATCGGTGCTACCCTAGCAAAAATGTTATCATCTTGCTTTTTACAAGTTCCTAAAAGTTTAATCACACAGTTTAATTTTTCTGCATAAAACATATCTTCCTTAGTAATCTTTGTGATGCCTTCTGTTGGAATATCTTCAAAATTGACATGCCCTCCAAATGCTAATGAAGCTAAAATAGCAATTTTTCTACATGCATCATAACCTTCTACATCTGCTTCAGGATTTCTCTCTGCATATCCTAGTTCCTGAGCTTCTTTTAGAATCTCTTCAAAGCTTCTTCCTTCATCTTTCATCTTTGTTAAAATAAAATTTGTTGTCCCATTTAGAATCCCTGTAATTTCACAAATTTCATCTGCGGTAATACTCTGATTTAGTGGTCTAATAATAGGAATGCCGCCTCCAACGCTTGCTTCAAATAAAAAGTTTACATTATTTTTTCTAGCAATTTCTAGAAGTTCTCCTCCATGAAGTGCAACTAATTCCTTATTAGACGTCACATAACTTTTTCCTCTCTCCAGAGCTTCTTTTGCAAAACGATATGCTGGGTTAATCCCACCCATAGCTTCAGCCACAACCTCTACTTCATCATCTTCTAAAATCGTATTAAAATCATGCACAATGATTTCATTAATAGGGTCCTCTGGAAACTCCCTTAAATCTAACACATATTTCAGTTCAATAGGCATTCCTGCTTTCTTAGTGATGCTTTCTTTATTGGACTGAATAACTTCAACTACACCGCTACCTACTGTTCCATATCCCAATAACGCAACTTTCATTTTATACCCTCCAATTCTGATTCCACTAAGTCCTCTTATTTAATCTCTTGCTAGTATTTGTATTTCATTAACACCACTTAATTTAGTTAATTCTTCAATGAGTTTATCTACACCCATCTCCATATGTGATGTTTGTATACACAAGTTAATAATAGCTATGCCATTCATAGGGATCATCTGATTAATAGTTAGTACATTTCCACCTGCTCCTGCAATATAATTTAGCACATCTGATAAACGTCCTGCTTCATCTTGTAAATGAATTAAAACTGTAATCGCTTGACTTTTCCCTTTCTCATAAAACGGCATAATAGCATCTTTATATTTATAAAATGAACTTCTACTAATGCCTACTCGTTCTGTAGCTTCTTGTACAGTCAGCATTTTATTCTTTTCAAGTAAATTTTTCACTTCAACTACCTTCAAAAATACTTCTGGTAGTACACTCCCATTAATAACGTAAAAGGGATGTTTTTCTTTCATAGTATTCTCCTTGTTTGTTTCTGGTGAACATTTGTTTATTTCTTACACACTATATCATAGCTATAGTAGGTTTTCAAGATAAATATATTTTATTTTTATGATTCTTTTATTTTTTATAAATATTACACAATTTATTTATATTTCTTTCTTATTTAGATAAAAAAATAGCTAATCTAATCGATTAGCTATTTGTCTATACTTTATATCTCTTAATATTACACTTTATTGTAAATGATAGCCCATTGCATAATATTCTAAAATACACTCGTAAATTGTGCGTGCATAACGACTTGTAAAATCAGGAGATGTCATCATAACACGATCACCTTCATTCGTTAAGAAACCTATTTCTATTAAGATAGCTGGTGCATTAGTGTATCTAGTCACTACAAATGTATTGGCTTTTACACCTCTATTTCTTGTGCCAAACTCCTTTACAAGTGCGCTTTGTACCATCGTTGCAAATGTCTTATTTCTTGTATCGGCTTTTTCTGTATAATAAGTCTCCGTTCCTGATGCAGCTGCATTGCCATCTACTGAATTAATATGAATACTTACAAATAAATCTGGTTCTATTTCATTTGAAAAACTACTTCTTTCCATAAGTTCCAAGAAAGTATCATCCTCTCTTGTCGCATAAACCTTAATGTTAGGATCAGCCTCTAGTTGCGCAACAACTGCTTGACTAATTGAAAGCGTCAAATCTTTCTCTTTAAGCCCTGAATAAGTTGTGCCTGAGTCATGATCTCCGTGACCTGCATCAATTACAACAATTTTATCATATTTACTAGATGGCTTAACTACTTTCATCACTATTTGATTTTCTTGAGCTTCTACAATAAGAGCTTGTACTGTAGATGTACTTAGTATAATTTGAGTTTCTAACGCTTCATGCTTAATCTGCAATTTTGTGATAGCACCTATAGACTTCTCCCATGTGCCAGCTTGTAAATATTGACTATAGTCTTTATTTAGATGAATAACAATTTGTTTATTGTGATAATTTTCTTCTACTGTAATATGTTCAGCCTCTAATCCCTCAATGCTATTTAATATTAAAGCTTCCTCTTCGCTTTTATAATAAATAGAGTTTGAATATAACCATGGGTCTAATTGAGAGTTATCTATCTGTATACCATTACTATCCTCATTAGGGTCTATTATAGGTGTTTCGCTGTTATTCCCATCTGTATTATCTACATTTATGTCATCAGATTGATTTGAATCCACTTCTTGGTCTGAATCTGATGTTTTAATTCGTATCGTTCTTTCAGTTTGTGACCAGTCTACTGTATAGCCTAGTGCTTCACTTATAAAGCGAACTGGGATCATTACTTTATCATTGATGAGTTTAGCTGGCATATTTAAATATTTTATTTCACCATCTACCCATGCTTCATTACTATTAATTTTTAAAACAATAAGGCTCGTTTCATTATGTACATAAACACTTTGTTCAGAAGGTCTCCATTCAACAGTTGCCCCTGTTACACTAAAAACTTCTCTTGCAGGAACAACCACTGCACCATCAAACTGTATGGGCGGCATGACAGTCGTTATAATCTGATTACCATCTATATATAAATTAATCGGGTCATTATAGTATAAATGTGCTTCACCATCATAAATAAGTTGCATTGTTTCTGCATATACTACGGTATGTGACATGCATATCATGACAAGAAGTAACATTCCCTTTATTAATTTGTTTTTCATCTCTATCCTCCAGGTCAAAAAATATTAAAAAATTTTATTACTATTTATTATATCAAAAAAAATAGTATTAACACATATAATATTATTTTTTAATTATTATTTAATATTTGTGTAATAAATTTTTGACCATTTATTACAATAAACTACTCTTTTATTACAAAACATTTGTGATTATTTATATTAAATCTACTTTTAATTAAGGATAAGAAATGAAAAATTATGGGGGCAAAATTTATAAAAAAAGAATTCTTAGCAAGTATAGTTTTTGTTTATTATGTAAACAACTATTTAACTTATATGTTCCCTTAAAATAATGTTTTTTAACTAATATAATATTAATTTTTATATTATATTTTGATATAACTATCAAAAACAAAAAACACGCTTATATTTCAAATGATATATATGTTTAGATTATTTTTAATTCAAAAATATAATTTCCAAGGATTGTATTCATAATTAAAATTGACTATTATATATGAAGATGTTTTTTGTTTATGTCAACTATCTAAACGCGACATGAATAAAATAAAAAAAAATTTATCGGTGGTGTAAAATTATGAAAAAGAAGTTTTTAGCAGTTGCACTTTGCGGATTGTTATCTATGAGTCTTCTTGCTGGATGCAGTAGTTCAAACAATCAAAGTAGTACAGAATCGACATCAAAATTCCAAATGCTTGATACTGACCTTAAAGTAGGTATGGTTACAGATGCTGGAACAATCGATGACCGTTCATTTAACCAAGGTGCTTGGGAAGGTATTAAAGATACTGTAAAAAATAGTAAATATCTAAGACCAGCTGGTGTAACAGATGCAGATTATTTAGAAGGTATTACAAATCTTTATGATGCTGATTACAAATTCATTGTAACTCCAGGTTATAAATTTGAAAGAGCTGTTGGTATTTCTCAAGAAAAATATCCAGATGCTAAATTTGTTATTTTAGATGGTGCACCAACTGATGCAGATGGAAATAGTGTAGTTGGTGAAAATAGTGTTGCTATTTATTTTGCAGAACACGAATCTGGTTTCTTAGCAGGTGTTGCAGCTGCAGTACAAATGCAAGAATCTGAATTTGGTTTTATTGGTGGTATGGAACTTCCAGCTGTTCAAAGATTTAACTGGGGATTCCAACAAGGTATTGCCTATGCTAACGAAAACTTAGGTACTAACATTTCTATTAAAGAAGAAAATATAGTATACCAAGGTTCATTTGATGATAAAGCAGGCGGTCAACAAATAGCAGCTCAAATGTATGATAGAGGTGTAAAAGTTATCTTTGCTGCTGCTGGTGGTACTGGTATTGGTGCAATTACAGAAGCTAAAAGTAGAGCAACAAATGGTGACACTTCTGTATATGTAATTGGTGTAGACGTTGACCAATACAATGATGGTGTCTATGACCAAGCTTCTAATGCTTCAGTTATTTTAACATCTGCAATGAAATACATTGATCAAGCAACATATGATCTGATTGCAGCGGAAGTAAACGGTGAATTCCCAGGTGGACAAACACTTACATTCTCAGTAGAAAATGACGGTGTTGGTATCCCTGCTGAAAACCCTAACTTAAGTGAAAATGCAATTAATACAGTAAATGAAGTATATGCAAAAATTAAATCAGGTGAGATTAAAGTTGCTGATAGCAATGATGGCTCCCTTATTAAGTAGTATTTAAAAACTACAAAACTCATTTTGTATTAAAGCGTACCGTGTAACAATGTTCTAGATACAAGGGGTTGAAAAAAGACGGTCATCCGTCTTTTTTTTATAACCCCTTATAAATAAGGTGAATTGTTACATAATATAGTGAAGGAGGCGAAAATATGGATTATGTAGTAGAAATGCTAGGTATTAGAAAAGAATTTCCAGGTATTGTGGCGAATGATAATATAACACTCCAATTACAACGTGGAGAAGTACATGCCCTCCTTGGTGAGAATGGTGCTGGTAAGTCCACATTAATGTCAGTGCTTTTTGGAATGTATCAACCAGATCGTGGATGTATTAAAGTTAATGGTAAAGAGGTAAAAATCTCTAATCCTAACGTAGCTAACGATTTAGGAATTGGTATGGTTCATCAACACTTTAAACTTGTTCATAATTTCACAACAACAGAAAATATTATTTTAGGAATTGAGCCTAAGAAAGGTTTATCTATCGATTTAAAATCAGCTGCTCTACGTGTAGATGAGCTTTCTAAACGATATGGTCTAGATGTAGACCCTTACGCAAAGATAGAAGATATTTCCGTTGGTATGCAACAACGAGTAGAAATTCTTAAAATGCTTTATCGTAATGCTGATATCCTCATTTTTGATGAGCCTACAGCGGTATTAACTCCTCAGGAAATTACCGACTTATTAAAAATCATGAAAAATCTTATTGCACAAGGTAAATCTATTATTTTAATTACGCATAAACTTAAAGAAATTAAAGCTATTGCTAATCGTTGTACCGTTATCCGACGTGGAAAATACATTGGCACTGTAGATGTAAAAAATACAACAGAAGCAGATATGGCTAAAATGATGGTTGGTCGTCCTGTTTCTTTCAAAGTTGCTAAGACAGAAAGTAAGCCTGGTGAACCTATATTAACAGTTAACAATTTATCTGTTTTAAACAATAAAAAAGTATTAGGTCTTAAAGACTTCTCCTTAACGGTTCGAGCTGGCGAAATTGTTGGTGTAGCCGGGGTAGAAGGAAATGGTCAGACAGAACTTGTAGAAGCCATTACAGGACTCCGTAAAGTAGAAAATGGTAATATCTTAATTCAAAATGAAGACATTACACATTATTCTGTACGTAAACGTACTTTAACAGGTGTGGGACACATCCCTGAGGACCGTCACAAACATGGTTTAGTCTTAGATTATACCATGGAGGATAATATGGTTTTACAAGTTTACTTTAAGAAACCTTTTTCTAATAAAGGAATCTTAAATCGTAAAGCAATCAGCCAGTATGCTAATCGAATTATTCAATCATTTGATGTACGTTCTGGTGAAGGTGGTGCCTCTATTGCACGTTCTTTATCTGGTGGTAATCAGCAAAAAGGGGTTATCGGGCGTGAAATGGAACGTGAGCCTCAATTGCTTATTGCTGTACAACCTACACGTGGTCTTGATGTAGGTTCTATTGAATATATCCATAAAAGGCTGATTGAACATAGGGATAAAGGTTATGCTGTTCTGCTTATATCCCTAGAATTAGATGAAGTTATGAATGTTTCTGACCGTATTGCCGTTGTTAATAATGGTCACTTAATCGGTATAGTTAACGCAAATGAAACAAATGAAAATGAAATAGGCCTTATGATGGCAGGTGTAGAAGGAGGAACGCAGCATGAATAGAAAAGGTCTTATCTCTATCATTGCTACCTTATTAGGTCTTATTGCAGGTGCCATTTTAATGTTTGCAGCCGGGCATAATGCCTTTGAAGGTTTTATGTATCTTATTCAAGGAGGAACAAAGAGCCTTGAACGTATCGGTAATACTATTGCTACTGCTACACCTCTTATTTTATCTGGTCTATCCCTTGTATTTGCTTTTAGAACCGGTTTATTTAATATCGGAACACCTGGTCAGATGCTTTTCGGTGGGTTATGTGCAACCATTGTAGCTCATACTGTTAACCTACCTAGACCTATTCTTTTAGTTGTTCTTATTGTCGTTGCCTTTATTGGTGGCTCAGTTTGGGCAGCAGTTCCTGGACTTTTAAAAGCTCTATTTAACGTACATGAAGTTGTATCATGTATTATGATGAACTGGATTGGATACTGGGTTGTTTATTATGTTGTAAGAGATTATTTCCCTAATGGTAGCAAAGCCACAGAGTCTCTTCCACTTGCAGATGAGTTAACCTTACGTTCTTCTTGGCTTTCTAACTTATTTGATGGTTCTTACATTAACTTAGGTATTATCGTAGCAATTATTACTGTCATTTTGATTGCTTTTATCTTAAACAAAACCACCTTTGGCTATGAACTAAAAGCTGTAGGCTATAACAAACATGCAGCTGCCTATGCTGGTATTTCAGTTAATAGAAGTGTTGTTTACTCTATGATGATTGCTGGTGGTCTTGCTGGTCTTGCTGGCCTTACTCAATACTTAGGCGTTGCAACAAATATTCAAATTGGTGTTATGCCAACTCAAGGCTTTGACGGAATTGCTGTATGTCTACTAGGCGCTACTACACCAATCGGTGCATTTCTAGCAGCATTATTCTTCGGTCTCCTCTATGCAGGTCGTGGTTACATGAGTGTTATGACAGAAGTACCGCCTGAAATTGCTGATACCATTATTGCAACCATTATTTACTTTGCAGCAACAAGTGTTCTAGTAGAACGTGTTCTTGATAAACTAAAATCTAAACGTTTAGGACGTAAAGTGACATCTTTTACAGATGACCCTCTTATCGGCACAAATGTTCAAAATACAGATGATGAGAGTGACAGCATTGGCTTTATGCCTCCTACAAATGATAAAACCAAAGGAGACGAATAACGATGTGGCAAACAATTGAACAAATTTTTCCTTATGCAATTGCATACACCATTCCTCTTCTTATCGTGGCTCTTGGTGCACTTTATTGCGAACGTAGTGGGATTATAAATATTGGTCTTGAAGGACTAATGATCATCGGGTCTTTTGCCGGAGGCCTTACTATCTATATTTTACAAAATCAATACGGAGCAAACGTATGGACCATTTATGTCGGTCTTCTAGTAGCAGCTATTGTTGGGGCCCTCTTCTCACTCCTTCACGCTTTTGCTAGTATTAACTTACACGCTAATCAGACGATTAGTGGGACAGCCATAAATATGATTGCAGCTGGTCTTACTGTATTTCTAGCTAGAAATATTACTGGTAGTGGAAATATTGTTTTAACTGTTGGTTTAGCTAAGAAAAATCTAACAGGTTTATCTAACATTCCAGTTATTGGTCCACTTTTCTTTAGAAATAGTTATGCTACTACTTGGATTGTTCTTCTTATCTTAATCGTACTCACTTTTATTTTATACAAAACAGCTTTCGGTCTTCGTCTGCGTGCTTGTGGTGAACACCCTCATGCTGCCGATGCTGCTGGTATTAATGTAAGTCGTATGCGTTATATAGGTGTTCTTACCTCTGGTGCTTTAGCTGGTCTTGGTGGAGCAATCTACCTTGTTACAATAGCAGGTGAATTTAATGGAAGTGTTTCAGGTATTGGTTTCTTGGCACTTGCAGCACTTATCTTCGGTCAATGGAAACCACTTGGTATTCTTGCATCAACTTTCTTCTTTGGTTTCGCAACAACCATTGCAAACGTATCTCAGGTTATTCCAAGCCTTACTAAGTTCCCACCTGTTTTACTCAAAACTTTTCCATATATTGTAACACTTCTAGCTTTAATTATCTTTTCAAAGTCAACTCAAGCACCTAAAGCTTCTGGTGAACCATTTGATCATGGTAAACGCTAGCAAATAAAAAAACAGCCATTAGGCTGTTTTTTTATTTATACTTACAGTTATACTTTCAGTTTCATACTAATTAACATCTTTCATAATATCTACTTACAATATATAGCTGATGCTCATCTTGTAAATTCAGCTTGGATTTAGCTATTAGTTTGCCCTCTTCTTTTTCGATAACACGTATAACAGGACGTTTAATATCAGAAAAAGTATTCTTTTCCACTATTCCTATAGTCCCATCATTTAACTGAATCATACACCCAACTGGGTAATAGGCAAATAAATTTTCAATAATTTTTCTAATGCTCGGATTAATAGCCTCTTTCTGCCCAATAGCTATTACTTCATTAATAGGTAAACCTTGTCTATAGCAACGGTCTGAAATTAGCGCATGGTATAAATCACAAGCAGCTACAATTTTAGTTCCAATATGTAATTCCTCTCCTTTTCCAAGAGGATAACCTGAGCCATCTTCTCGCTCATGGTGACAAAGTACTGCCAATTTAGTAATAGGACTTAATTCCTTATTATCTTTTATCATTTTATAACCTATTTCTGTATGCGTCTTTATGATTTCATACTCTTCTTTAGTTAAACGGTCAGGTTTATTTAAGATATCTTTTGGAATAATAATTTTTCCAATATCATGAATGACTGCCCCCATTACAATCTTTTCTTTTTGATAAATATTCATATTCATCTTATCACAAACTAAACTCGTTAAAATTGCAACAGCTAAGCAGTGTTCATAGGTATAATGATCATTTGTTTTTAAATCATCTAATTCTAAAATCATTTCTTTGCGACTTAACTGTTCCATAAGAGTCGTCGTTATTTCACTGACTACACTTATATCTAACTCAAGCTTATCTTTTAATTTGTCAAATTGTCTTTTGATATCATTTGTCATTCTTTGTCTGACAGTCGACTCTATTATTTCAGTTGGTTCTATTCCTTTTGAGATTTCATCATTTATATAGACTTCCGATATATTTCTTTCTATTAACCTTGATTTAAATACCTCTTTAAACCGAGTATCATGACGTAACAATACACCACCATCATAGCTAATAATGTCTCTTGCAATTATATCTCCATCCCTAAGGTACTCTATTGGCACAAGCCTCATTCTTTCACCTCAGTTTCTTCATCCTTATGCACTTAGTATTTTTAGTTATTTCTAAACATTATATCATAATCATAATATAAACAAAATAAGTCGTAACATAGTAAAATATGTTACGACTTATTTTGTTATATTGTATTATTTTTTCTTATTTCTTTTATAAGATGTCTGCCCACTTTTACGCTTATTATTAGTAGCGCTTCTAACTATTTTTTGACCTTGTTTAGCTGTTTTATTTCTTTTATAACTTTGTTGATTTCTTGAAGCATCTTTAGGCTTAATTAAACACTTAGGACCAAATCCAATTAAGTCTTCTCTGCCAGCTTCAATAAGAGCTTCATATACAATATCGTATTTTTTAGGATTACGATATTGCAGTAGGGCACGTTGCATTGCTTTTTCCCTTTTTGTTTTAGGGACATAAACAGGCTTCATCGTACGTGGATCTAATCCAGTATAAAACATAGTGGTTGAAAGTGTTCCAGGAGTTGGATAAAAGTCTTGAACTTGCTCTGGTTGATAATGAATGTCTCTTAAATATTCTGCAAGCTGAACCGCATCTTTTAATGTGCTTCCTGGATGGCTAGACATTAAATATGGAATGATATATTGCTTCTTACCAAGTTGCTCATTAATCTTATAAAATTTATCACAGAACTCATCAAAGATTTTTCCTGATGGTTTTCCCATATAAGCTAAAACATCTTTTGAAATATGCTCTGGTGCTACTTTAAGCTGTCCACTTACATGATGTTCTACTAACTCCTTAAAAAAAGTATCATTATTTTTATCTGCCATCACATAATCATAACGAATACCTGAGCGAATAAAGGCTTTCTTAACCCCTGGAATATTTCTTACCTTACGAAGGAGTTGTAAATATTCTTCATGATCTATATGCATAGCTTTACATGGGCTTGGTGCTAAACATTGTTTTGTTTTACATGCACCATGATCTAATTGTTTTTTACACGCAGGCCCCCTAAAGTTAGCTGTTGGTCCTCCTACATCATGAATATAACCTTTAAAATCTGGTAAATGAGTAATTTCTTCTGCTTCTTTTACGATAGACTCTTGGCTTCTACTTGTTACAACACGCCCTTGATGTAAAGCAATGGCGCAGAAAGAACAGTTACCAAAACACCCTCTAGAACTTACTAAGCTAAACTTCACTTCTTCAATAGCCGGAATACCACCATCCTTTTCATAAATAGGATGATAATTTTTCATGTAAGGAAGTCCATATACAGCATCTAACTCTTCTCTTACAAGAGGTTTTTCTGGTTTATTTTGTACCACATATTTGCCATTATGTTCTTGGACAAGAGTTGCACCATGTACATGGTCCTGCTCGTCTTCTTGCATCTTATAAGCCATAGCATACTTAACTTTATCTTCACATACTTCCTTATAAGAAGGCATGAGCTTATATTCGTAAACTTCTTCTAAGCTATCTGCGATATAACTTGTCCCATCTAAATAACGTATATATTTAGCTGGCAATCCATCATTTAGTGCTTCTGCTACCTTAACAATTTGCTTTTCACTCATTCCATATACAAGTAAATCTGCCCCACTATCTACTAAAATGGATTTACGAACTTTATCACTCCAATAATCATAATGTGCAAAGCGTCTTAAGCTGGCTTCTATCCCACCTATTACGATATCTACATCTTTATAGGCTTCTCTTATCTTATTGCAGTATACAATGGTTGATCGATCAGGACGAAGCCCCATCTTAGCACCTGGTGAATACATATCTTTTTCACGTAAGCGTTTACTTACTGTATAATGATTTACCATCGGATCCATATTCCCACCATTTACTAAAAAGGCAAGTCTTGGTCTTCCTAGCTTCATAAAATCAGTTGTATCCCTCCAATTAGGTTGTGGAATAATACCGACCTTGAAACCTGCATGTTCTAAAACTCTCGAAATAATTGCCGTTCCAAAACTATGGTGATCTATATAAGCATCAGCTGTAACTAATACAAAGTCACACTGCTCCCATCCTCTTTTTTCCATATCTTCTTTACTAATGGGTAAAAAATCTTTTTCTATCATACTTTCACCTACTTCTATTTCTAGTCTGTCCTTTATTATATCATTATCTTACTCTCTAAAGATAGTTTATCCTTATTTTTTCCACATTTTTCTTTACTTATATCAGGAGTATTTATTGTATCTTTTGCCCATACTATAGCTAATCAATTATTTTGGGTGATGTATCATGTCGTTTGTTCGTATGATTTTTTTTTATTTTTGTATTTATAGCTTTTTAGGTTGGATTATTGAAGGTCTATTTAATCTTTCAACTCGGGGTAAATTTATTAAACCCAACTTTCTAATCCTTCCCCTTAAGCCTATGTATGGTATCGCTGCTGTTTTACTCATTATACTCAAAGACTTAGTTCCATTTTGGCTATTTCTTATAGGTTGTTTTATTGTACCTTCTTTTGTAGAATATCTAACTGCCTATTTACTTTTTCATTCTTTTCATCTTAAATATTGGGATTATAGTAAGCTACCCTATAATCTTTCGGGCTATGTTTGCTTAAGATTTTCTATTTACTGGGTATTTCTTTCTCTAGCCCTTGTTTATGTTGTTCATCCTTTTATTAGTTTATTTTACACACAGATTGCTTGGTTTTGGTCTTACTTCTTTCCTATTATGCTTCTTTTATTCTTCATGGATTTCTGCTTAACTATTAGAAATAACAGGCACCTTCACATCTAATGACCTTTAGTAGCTACTAATCTATATTAAGTTCATAAAGTAAGCCAAGAAAATATGAGTATATTTTCTTGGCTTACTTTTAGCTCATTTATGCACTTGCAAATTGTTGCAATATGATCAAAGCCTTAATATCCATCTTTCCCCTTCTATCAAGAAGCTCTCGAGCCTCTTCCTTAGATAGGAGAAGTGGTTCAATATCTTCATCAGCTTCTAAATACTCTTTTGAAAGCTCTCCTCTACAGGTACAATAAATCATTGCTACAGATTCATCTGTCATTCCTGGTGATAAATAGGTCTTCATACAACTTTTTTTCTCATCAATGGCAATAAGTTCAAGCCCTGTTTCTTCTTTCAGTTCTCTAGCAACAGATATCCTAAAATCCTCTCCTTGATCAATTAATCCTGCAGGTAATTCATAAATATAATCATTGAGTGGAACACGATACTGCCTTACCATTACTAATTTCCCTGTTGCTTCATGCGTAGCGACTATAAGTACTGCATCCACTTGATCCTCTTGTCCTTCAAAGTATTGCCTTCGAATGATTTCCTCATTCTTGCGAGAAGCAATAAACCAATTTTTTTCTTGCCCTAATTTATTTTCATAGATTGCATGATAAAAATTCAAGAATTTTGTTTGATTAAGTGTGATGATTTCTTTAATTCTATTTTTCATCTTAGGACATCCTTTCTAGATTAAAATCGTTTTATGATTC
>JAHLFQ010000064.1 GCA_018883705.1 Candidatus Cellulosilyticum pullistercoris | reverse complement strand
CTAAATAAACGAGAACCCATGGCATTACATTGACCTGTTATGGAATTAGCTCCAGTTCCAGGTCTTCCAATATTCCCTGTCATTAGTGCTAAATTAATAATAGCTTGGGCAGTTCTTACTGCTTCATAGCTTTGATTGACACCCATTGTCCACCAAAACGAAACACGTTTTCCCTTGTGAATCAGTTCAGCTAGCTCTAGAACTTTTCCTGCTGAAAGACCTGTTTTAAACTCAACCTCTGCTAGCGTATATTTTTTTACATGTTCTTTAAATTCATCAAAATGCTCTGTATATTTTTCAATAAATGCTTCATCAATCCATCCTTTTTCAATGAGTACATTGGCTAATGTATACAGAAAAGTTAGGTCTGTTTTGGGTCTAATAGATAGCCATAAATCGGCATGAGCTGCCGTTTCTGATTTTCTAGGATCAATGACTACTAACTTATAATTCTTATTTTTTCTAATACGTCCCCATAAAATAGGATGACTTACAACAGGATTACTGCCAACCAAGATAATCGTATCTGATAACTCTAAATCATTCATGGTATAAGGTGGTGCATCAAAACCAAAACTTTGTTTATAAGCTACAACAGCAGTTGCCATACAAAGCCTTGTATTCCCATCTCCATCAATCCCTAAATAGTCTCTTCCTATATGTCCAAGAAGTGCCATTTCCTCAGTAAGCAGTTGTCCTGTACTAAGAAAAGCTACACTTTTCTTTCCATACTTCTCTTGAATCCCTTTAATACGTGTTGCAAAAGCTTTAAAAGCCTCATCCCAAGAAATAGATTGCCACTTTCCTTGTTCATCTTTCATAAGGGGTGTTTTTGGATTTTTAAAGAGCGTATTTTGTTTATCTAAATTCAGTCCCTTTACACAACAGAATCCATGATTAACAGGATAATCTTTGGTAGGTGTTACCCTTTCAATATGATTATCCTCTACATGAAAATCCATATTACAAGCAATTGAGCAATAGTTACAAGTTGATTGTTTTATTTCCATTAAGCATGCCTCTTTCACTACTACGAAACATATTCGTAAGTCTTTCTTTTCTTAATAGTATGCTTCTTATGGCACTTTTTTTATTCAATAAAACTTTATAAAACTATGGTATACTATAGTTTCAATGAGCTTAATGCATTAAGTTTTAGATATCTATTATTTGATCCATGCCACTATTTATAACTGTTTCATATAAAGGAGTTACATCACACTATGGAAATAACCACACAATTACCTTCTCAGCCTACTTTTAATAAAATACCTGATCCTACACTTTTTTATCATGCCTGTCAGAACCTTTCTAATCAAAATCAAATCAATAAAGGCGTCGGTACCCTTAACGAAAAAACCATCCATGCGGTTCTTAAAAACTATTATGCACCCAATACTTTATACCACGAGATAAAAATAGGCCATTATGTGGCAGATATTTTGATTGATAGACAAATTCTTGAGATTCAAACTCGTCATTTTAATACCATGCGCAAGAAGCTAGATGCATTTCTACCTAACTATGACGTTACTATTGTTTATCCGATTGCTTATACCAAGTGGCTTTGCTGGATTAATGAGGAAACCGGTGAGATAAGTAGCAAACGTAAATCGCCCAAAAAAGGAACCATCTATTCCATTATTCCTGAACTCTATCGCATTAAAAGCTATCTCACTCACCCTAACCTACATTTTATCTTAACCTTTCTAAATGTTGAGGAATATCGTCTCCTTAATGGTTGGAGTCAAGATAAAAAGCGAGGTTCATCAAGGCATGATGGCATTCCTACTGAATTAATAGGCGAGATTCATCTTCACACATTATCAGATTATGAGCAGTTCTTACCTCATGATTTACCTCCTCTATTTACGACTAAAGATTATCAAAAGCATACGAAGGTCTCTCAAAAAATTGCCAGTACTGCCCTTCATATTCTCTATCATCTAGGCCTTGTGGTACGTGTTGGGAAGAAAGGTCGTGCCTTCCTCTATGAACGTGCCACACTTCATTTCTCATAAGGCCTTATCTATAACTCAAAAAAAGGACTTAAGCTACTTTTAATATCGCTTAAGTCCTTTTTCATTTATTTTTAACCGTTTCTAGCGAAAGACAACGCCACCTTCAACGCTCATTTCATCAATGATAGCTAGTGATTCTAATCGGATACCACTTTCTCTTATAAGTTTTCCACCTACTTGGAAGCCTTTTTCAATAGCAATTCCCGCTCCTACTAAGGTTGCACCAGATTCTTTTACAAGCTCTGCTAAACCAATAAGTGCTTTTCCATTGGCAAGAAAATCATCAATAATAAGTACTGAATCCTTTTCTGTTAAGAATTGTTTTGAAACAATAATATCATAGACTTTTCCATGTGTAAAAGATTCTACTTTACTTGTGTACACGTCTCCTGCAATGTTTTTTGTTTGTGTTTTCTTAGCAAACACAACGGGTACTTTAAAATATCTAGCAGCAATAGAAGCAATAGCAATTCCAGATGCTTCGATCGTAAGAATCTTAGTAATCTTTTCTCCTTCAAATCTTCTTTTGAATTCTTCTCCCATCTTCTCAAAAAGTTCAATATCTAATTGATGATTTAGAAAAGAATCTACTTTTAATACATTGCCCTCTCTAATAATGCCATCCTTTATAATGCGTTCTTTTAATGCCTTCATAATGCTTATCCCTTCACTTTCTAGAGTTCTACTACTTCACTTTTTTGCTCTTCTTCCATATTTTTAGGAAGTACTAAATTTAAAATGACTGCTGTTAAGAATACAACTGCTACACAGTTTTCTGCAAATACGTTTTTAATGATATCTGGGAAAATCGTAAAGATTTCTGGCACTTGTGTAAACCCAATACCAATACTTAAAGATAATGCAACAATTAATAAATTTCTTTGGTTATAGCCACATCCTGCAATCATATGAAGTCCACTTACCACAATAGACCCAAACATAATTAACGTACAACCACCTAGAACAGGCTCAGGAAGTGTTGCTAAAACAGCACCAAATGCTGGAAATAACCCTGCTAGTAGCATAATAATTGCACCCATTAAAATCGTAAATCGATTAACGACTTTTGTCATGGCTACAAGCCCTACATTTTGGCTAAATGAAGTGATTGGCATACATCCAAATAAAGCTGAAATTGAACTAATAAATCCGTCACACGCAATAGACCCTGAAATTTCTTTTTCAGTTGCTTCTCGACCAAGTCCAGTTACAGCTAATGCTGATGTATCTCCAATGGTTTCTGTAGCTGATACAAGGAAAATAAGTACGGCAGAAATAATAGCATTTATATTAAATTCTGGTTTAAAAGGCAGGAACTGTGGTAATTCAATAATGGATGTTGAAGTTAAACCACTAAAGTCCACTTTACCCATAAAAATAGCTGCTATGTAGCCTACTATTAAACCTACTAAAACGGAAAGTTGTTTGTAGTGGCTTTTTGCAAAAATATTGAATGCTAAGCATGTTATTAATGTAATCGTACCTAAAAGAAGATTAGAGCCTGAACCAAAATCTGCACTTCCATTACCACCACCAAAAGAATAGGCTCCTACATTTAAAAGTGAAAATCCTATAGCTGTAACAACACTAGCTGCTACCACAGGTGTAATGAATTTTCTCCAGTACTTTGCAAATAAACCAAGTATACCTTCTATCAGACCGCCAATAAGAACCGCTCCTACTACGGCATTATATCCATACTGATCTGCGATGACACAAAAAATGGAAACAAAAGTAAAACTAATTCCCATAACGATTGGCATCCTAGAACCGATTTTCCAAACTGGATAAAGCTGAACTATAGTTCCTAATCCTGCAATCATCATGGCACATTGAATAAGTGCTGCACTTTGCTCGCTGTTTAATCCAGCTGCGCTAGCAACAATAATAATAGGGGTAATATTCGCCACAAACATGGCTAAAACATGCTGTAATCCAAACGGAATGGCTCTTACAAGAGGGACGCGTCCATCTAATTGATACACATTATCCACTGACTCTGTGTGAGAACTTTCTCTCTTTGAATTAAAGTATTTCTTGAAAGTATTCATTGCTACGCCTCCATGCTTTTTGCATGACCGTATAATGAGTCCCTAATAGATATGTAATATGTAATTTTCATTGATTATTCATATCGTAGTCAAATCATTTAAGGTGATTTGGTAGAAACTGTTGAACCCTATTTCCAACTTTATACGATGCAATGCTTATAAAATCATGTATCTTATCATAATATAATTTATTGTACTTGTCCACTATAATTTAAAAAGAATGTCTTAAAATAGAATTTTATTGTATTTATCATGCTTTTTTATTCAAGTTTTCTTATTCAAAGCTCAATCAATAAAACTCCCTCACTTTAAACTTTTACTTAAAGTGAGGGAGTTAACTATTTAGTACCTATTATCTCAATACTTCATTTATCTCTTTTGTCTTCTTATTCTAATACCTTTAATTTCTTTGCTACCCACTTAGTTGTACTTGCTTGAAGTAACAAGGTTACTAATATCGTCATAAAGACGACAGAGGAAATCATCTCGTACCCTGGAAGCTTCATAGAAACGACCATACTTGATAAAGCAGCGGGGATCACACCTGTTTCTCGAACCCACATCATAAAAAATATTTCATTTCTAGTCCAATGCGCTTTTTTATCAGGAAATGTACAAATAAGAACAACTAAAGGCCTTGCAACAAACATAAGAATAGCTACGATAATAAGCGATGGTAAAGCATACCTAAGTAAAGATGCTAGATCAATACGTGTCCCTAATACTATGAAAATAGCCATTCGTGATAAAGTTGCAATGTTTTCTCTAAAATGCACAGAAGATACAAAACTCTCTTCCGGTGCCCACAAACCAAATTGTTTTTTATTTCCAGATACTAAACCAGCAATAAAAGCAGCCATATAACCACTTCCATGTAAACGTTCTGCTATTTCATAGGCAAAAATAACTGCTAAAACAGAAATAATAGGTCCAAATTCACTAAAAATACCATAACTTTTTTCAGAAGAAACGGCTTCTGCTATAAGTCCAGTAGTGACACCAATTAAAGTTCCTATAACAATCATTATAATAAGCTGAAAAAAGCTTTTACTAAATGTAAATTCATTTGATACAATAACAGAAATTAGTGTTGTCACTAAGATAGCACCTACTGCATCATTAAAAGCCGATTCACTAATAACTGTTTGTCTCAATTTATTAAAAATAGGAATCTGACTAAATACAGGAATCAAACTGGCTGGATCTGTAGATGCTATCATAGCGCCTAATAATAAACAGATGCTTATAGGTGCACCAAATACTAAATAGACACCTCCAGCAACAATGAGCATAGAAATAACGACGCCTACTGTTGCTAATAACGCCACCGTCCATTTTACCTGACTAAGCACTCTTAATTTGATTTCGTGTCCTCCCTCATATAATATAAACGCTGAACCAAAACTTAAAATGATTTCATTGGCTACTGGAAATGAACTTACATTGATTACATTAAAAAAAATAGGCCCAGCAACTATACCTAGAAGTAAATACACCACTACATCAGGTACTTTTATTTTTTTACTAACCCATCCGCCAATAATACCCACTATCCCAATTACACCTAAAAGTAAAAGGAGTTCATTGGCACTAATTGTTGCTCCGCTTAATTCATTCATCTTTTTACCTCTCTATACGTCTATACGATTTCTGTATTTAGCTTTTGCATTCCTCACATAATATATGCGATAAACTTTATACATTGTCTTTCTTTTAATTTCTCTATACATTATTATCTACTGATGCTATAATATTAGTCCCCTTTATTTATTTGCTCCATTATGCATATAATAAAGAGGAAGTAATCACTCTTATAGAAAGTGTTAGGTAAATTTATGATTGATGGGAAATTATTAGTGGAAAAAGCTTATGAAGCTCAAAGTTTTGCTTATACTCCATATTCAAACTTTAATGTTGGAGCCGCATTACTTGGAACAAATGGAAAAATCTATTTAGGCTGTAATATAGAAAATGCTGCATTTACACCAACTAACTGTGCAGAGAGAACAGCTTTCTTTAAAGCTGTTTCTGAAGGGCAACATGAATTTTTAGCAATTGCTATAGTAGGAAATAAAGAAGGTGCAGAAGATATCGATTATTGTGCGCCTTGCGGGGTATGTAGACAAGTCATGGCAGAATTTTGTGACCCTAAAACATTTAAGATTTATCTTGCCAAAAATAAAGATGATTTTAAAGAATATACCTTAGAAGAACTACTTCCTTTAGGTTTTACTAGTAGCGATTTAGAAAAGTAAATCCTATAGATTGTAGGAACCCTTTTTATACCTAAAGCAAAAATAAACTTTCATATAAAACATGATAAAGGATTGAGTGCATTCATCTCACTTTATCATGTTTTTATTTTGTTACATGATGTACTTTTTCTTAGAAATATGAATAATATAACCCCTTTTAATCACAAACTAATGATTGATATTTTCTTGGAGGTTACTTATGAACGAAAAAACATGTATTTCTATGAATGATTTACCTAAATCTTTTCCAGCTCAACATCAAGCCAAGCAACCTGGCATAGAAAGTGAAATGACACCATCACCGATCTTTGATGACCCTTGCTATAAAGGCAGTGGTAAACTCAAAGATAAAGTAGCGCTCATTACAGGTGGTGATAGTGGTATAGGGCGAGCAGTTGCCATTGCTTTTGCAAAAGAAGGCGCCAAAGTGATCATTTCTTATCTTAATGAACAGCAAGATGCAGAGCAAACTAAAACCTATGTAGAAAGCTATGGCGGCTGTTGTGATTTAGTGATGGGCGACCTGCACTCTGAAGCATTTTGTAAGCAACTTGTAGAGCATGTGGTTAAAGAATTTGGTACACTAGATATCTTAGTTAACAATGCAGCTGTACAATATCCTCAAAATTCATTTAAAGATATCACTAAGGAGCAATTAAAAACGACTTTTGATGTCAATCTTTTTTCTATGTTTCATATCACTCAGGCAGCTCTTAAGCATATGAAACAAGGAAGTTGTATTATTAATACCACTTCTATTACTGCTTATGAAGGGCATGATAAGCTTATCGATTATGCTTCAACTAAAGGCGCTATTGTATCTTTTACACGTTCCCTATCACAATCCATTATTAACCAAGGGATTCGAGTTAATGCAGTTGCTCCTGGTCCTATCTGGACACCTCTTATTGTTTCCTCTTTCTCTAAAGAAGAAGTCTCACAATTTGGCAAAGATACACCTATGAAACGTGCTGGACAACCTTTTGAATTAGCACCTACTTATGTGTATTTAGCCTCAAATGATTCTTCCTATGTTACAGGGCAAGTTCTCCATGTTAA
>JAHLFQ010000005.1 GCA_018883705.1 Candidatus Cellulosilyticum pullistercoris | reverse complement strand
AGTAAAGAGGATAGAGGGACTTTAATTAGCATTGGATTACCTATAACACAGGGAGAAAAATTAGACAAAAGAAAATATAAGAAAAAGCACAAAAATAGCTTGAGTGAGAAAATACAAGTTGAGTTTTCTGACTTAGATAGATATTAGAAGTAGGAGGAGAGTATGTGGGGGGAGCATAAAAAGCAATATTATCTACTTAATTTTTTAGGAGTCATACTTTTTATATTAAGTTTAATGACTACACATGATCAAGAACCAAACCTATTTTTGAGTCTTAGTATGGTTAGTATTACTTTTGGGCTTTCGATAGCAGTAAAGCTTATAGTCAATCAATATATGCAAATAGATCAGTATAATATTGTTAATACATTAGCCCTAAATAATATATTTAAGATGATGTTGATTATCATCTATTTTTATTTAAAAGCCTGTCATCAAGAGACACATTTAGATCTTTTAACTTTATTTTTACGATGTCAGTTGTTGGATTTTTCAAGTTTAGTAGTAGGTTGTTATTTAGTAAAATATCCTATAAAAAAACATATTTCTACGTGCATTGTTACAGTTTGTTTTATACTTATTGTAGTAATAAGTATGAATTTAGAAGAGGCACTAATTGAATCTTTAATTAGAGGAAGCATTTTAGTTGGTATAGTGGTTAATAGTATGATTCGTTTAAGATGGAGGCAGATTATTGAAAAAATTTTACATGAAAAAATGCCTTTATTTAAAGTTCTTCTAAACTTTATGATCATGTATGGAGTATTTAACTGCCTTTATATTTTCAAATTGGAAAAACATGCAGTTACTATGATTACTTTTCAATCTATTCATGTATTGTATCTGTTTTTTGGTACTTTTTATATTTGTGTTTCATCACCTTGGAAAGAGCGTATGCATGTCCTTGATGAGATAGAAGATCAAATCAATGAACAAAGTAAAAACTGTGATATGATTGTTAATTT
This sequence comes from Candidatus Cellulosilyticum pullistercoris, assembly GCA_018883705.1. Classification (GTDB taxonomy): domain Bacteria; phylum Bacillota; class Clostridia; order Lachnospirales; family Cellulosilyticaceae; genus Cellulosilyticum; species Cellulosilyticum pullistercoris. Next base: position 25,303 of record JAHLFQ010000005.1, on the reverse strand, counting down.
ATCACATGAATTTAAGACACCTGTTAATGTGATTCGAAGTGCACTCGATATTTTAATACTAGATTTTGAAGAAGCTGAGATGATAGAAGAAATAAAGGATGTAAAAAAAGATTGCAGTATTGTTATGAATATTATTCAGGACATGATAGATATCCAAAAAATAAATGGACATCATATAGAACTTAGATATCAAACATATAATCTGGTAGAAGTTATTGAGGGTGTTATAGATGCTTTTTCTGAAGAAATCATTGGAAGTCATCTTGTTTTCGATCCTCAAGAAGAGGAAATGAATGTGGTAGTAGATGGTGTATTGATGCAGCAGTGTTTTACCCTATTATTTGGATTAATGCTTCAAGAGCATTTAATTAAAAAACTTTATGTCGAAATGAGCCAAGAATATGAGGAAGAACGCCTATGTATTCGAATCATAAATACCAATATACCTTATTTAGAGGAATTATATGAACAGATTAATATGTTAGATAGGGAAGATGGAAAGATAAAGGATGTGGCGAGTACATTGACCTTAAGACTTATTTGTGCGATTTTAAAATTACACGAGGGTGACATGGTATTTGATAAACAACAAAGCGAGAAAGAGTTAAGGATTTATCTAAAAAGAAAAGAAGTAGGAGAAGTAACATGGTTAGACGATAGAAGTGTGACGGCTTTAAATGATCAGATAAGATGTCGCTATATGGGGGCGTAAACTGTTTTTTTTGATTTATCTGTGATAGGATAAATAAAAAGAGATGGTAAGGAGATAAAAATGAATATTATACAGATTTTACAAGAAGAACTTAATATTAAAAAAACACAAGTAGAAAATACGATTAAACTAATAGATGAGGGTAACACCATTCCGTTTATTGCAAGATATCGTAAAGAGTTAACGGGTGGGCTAAATGATGAGGTACTTAGACAATTTGGAGAACGTTATACTTACCTTCTTAATTTAGAATCAAGAAAAGAACAGGTTTTAAAAAGTATAGAAGAACAAGGTAAACTTACACCTGAGCTTAAAAAGAGTATAGAAGAAGCTATGACAGCAACTCAAGTAGAGGATTTATATTTACCCTATCGTCCTAAGAAACGTACAAGAGCAACTATTGCAAAAGAAAAAGGGTTAGAAGCATTAGCAGAAGCTATTATGGCTCAAAATAAAACAGATATCGAAACATTTGCTATGGAATTTGTGAGTGAAGAAAAAGGTGTAGCAGATATCAAAGTTGCACTTCAAGGAGCACAAGATATTCTAGCTGAAGAGATATCAGATAATGCCAGCTTTAGAGGATATATTAGAAATCTTACCTTTAAAAAGGGGCTTATTGTAACAAAAGCAAAAGATGAAAAAGCAGAAACTGTTTTTGATATGTACTATGATTATAGTGAGAAGTTAAGTGCGATACCAGGACACAGAATTTTAGCGATTAATAGGGGTGAAAATGAAAAAGCATTAACTGTGAAGATAGAAGCACCTATTGAAGAAATTCTAGATTATCTTAAAGCACAAACACTAAAAAGGGAAAGTACAACTCATACTTATATAGTAGAGATGCTAGAAGATAGTTATAAGCGTCTCATTGCACCTGCTATAGAAAGAGATATTCGAAATGAACTTTCTCAAAAAGCAGAAGATGGTGCTTTAGAGGTCTTTAAAAAGAATCTTTATCAACTTTTGATGCAATCACCTATTAAAGGACATACAGTGATGGGGATTGACCCAGCTTATCGTACAGGGTGTAAAATCGCAGTTGTTGATGAAACAGGTAAAAAACTAGACAATACAGTGATCTATCCAACGCCACCACAAAATAACATAGAAGAGGCTAAGAAAGTATTAAAAGCATTAATTGAAAAGTATGATGTAGACCTGTTATCTATTGGAAATGGTACAGCATCAAGAGAAACGGAGAAATTTGTAGCAGATACGATTAAAGAGTTAGATAAGAAGCTTCACTATGTGATTGTCAATGAAGCGGGGGCATCTGTTTACTCAGCTTCAAAACTAGCAACCGAGGAGTTTCCAAAAGATGATGTAGGAGTAAGGAGTGCTGTCTCTATTGCAAGACGTCTCCAAGACCCGCTTGCAGAATTAGTTAAGATTGAACCTAAAGCAATTGGAGTAGGACAGTATCAACATGACATGAATCAAAAGCGTCTAGAGGAGTCTTTAGGTGGGGTTGTAGAAAGTGCTGTTAATGAAGTAGGTGTAGATATTAATACAGCTTCATCTTCTCTTCTTCAATATGTGGCAGGGATTAAAAAAGCTGTTTCTCAAAATATCATTGCTTACCGCGAAGAAGCAGGTGCTTTTAAATCACGTGCTGAGATTAAAAAAGTTAAGGGGCTTGGGCCTAAAGTATTTGAACAATGTGCAGGGTTCTTACGTATTACAGATGGAGAGAATTTCTTAGATGCAACAAGTGTTCATCCAGAATCTTATAAAGTAGCAAAAGAACTTCTTAAAGAAGTAGGGTATACTAGTGCAGAGTTAGAAAAAAGAGATTTTAAAGGTTTGCATGATAAAATTACCGATATAGAAGCACTTGCAAATAAACTTGGAGTAGGTCTACCTACATTAGAAGATATAATTAAAGCATTAGAAAAACCGGGTCGTGACCCACGTGAAGATATGCCAAAGCCAATTCTGCATAGTGAAGTTCTTGAGTTAAAAGATTTAAAAGAAGGCATGAAGTTAAAGGGAACAGTTCGTAATATTGTAGATTTTGGAGCATTTGTAGATATTGGTGTTCATCAAGACGGTCTTGTGCATATTTCTCAGATGTCTGATAAGTTTATTAAGCATCCTTTGGAAGTTGTTAAAGTTGGAGATATTGTTGAGGTGGCTGTTCTTTCAGTAGATGTTGCAAGAAATAAAATCGGTCTAACAATGAAATTAAATTAAGTAAAATAGAAAATTGACAAAGTGTTAAATTATTATTGAAATCTAAACTTAATTGGATTATAATAAAAACAGTTTAATAAAAGAGTAATCAAATTCTTCGGGGCAGGGTGCAATTCCCTACCGGCGGTGATAGTCCGCGACTGCATCTTATGATGCACTGACTTGGTGAAATTCCAAGACCGACAGTAAAGTCTGGATGGTAGAAGAGTTATAAGATGCTAAGTTAACTTATTATTTTTGAGTACATTTTAGCGAATTATAGCAACCCATAAAGAAGAATGGGTTGCTTTTTTATTGGCAGAAATAATAGTTTAAGGAGGCATTTAAGATGCAAAATGAATCTAAGCTTTTTAACACACAAAATCTAGTGAAGATGGGGATTCTAAGTGCATTAGCTTTTGTGCTAATGAGAGTATTAGAAATTCCACTTCCAATCTTTCCAGCTTTTTTAAAAATTGATTTTGGTGATGTACCAGCTGTCATCGCTGCACTTATTATTAATCCGTTTGCAGGTGTTGTAGTTGTTGTTATCAAAAATTTATTAGCATTATTTAATTCTTCTACTGGAGGAGTTGGTGAAATAGCTAATGTTGTAGTAGGAATAAGTTTTGTTTTACCTATTGGATTATGTACTTATAAAAATAGTAGATTAAAAAATGTAGTCATAGGAATGGTGATTGGTGTTATTTGTATGATTATATCAGGTATGATAACGAATGCCCTCATTACAATGCCATTATTTGGAGAAGAAGCATGCATTGGTGCTGGAGCAGCTCTTAATCCTAGAATTGTAGATAAATGGACATTTTTACTTTATGTCATCGCACCATTTAATTTATTAAAAGGAGTGCTTGTATCCTCTGTAGGTATTATTATTGTAAAAGGTATGCAGCCGGTGATTAAACATCTTAAAGTACACCAAGCATAAATAAAGAAAGATAAGATGAAGCGAGCTAATCAAAAAAGTAGTAGTACTCGATGTGAGACTACTACTTTTTTGATTGAAATCGTTTATTTTAGGCTATATTTAAGGAAATGAAAAAGAACTCACTAATGTAAGAGTTGAAACTTTAGAATAAGCGTATTAGAATAAAAAGTATGAGTGTGTAGAGAGGAAAAAAGAAATGATCATTTATGAAACCCAAAGCGAAAAGGAAACATTTAAAATAGGTCACCAGTTAGCGGAAAACTCAAAACCAGGAGATATTTATTGTTTACTTGGTGATTTAGGTGTAGGTAAAACCGTTTTTTCAAAAGGTTTTGCAACAGGGCTTGGTATTACAGAGCCTATTACAAGCCCTACGTTTACTATTGTACAAGTTTATGAAGCAGAAAAACCACTTTATCATTTTGATATGTATCGTATTGAGGATGAAGATGAACTTGAGATGATTGGTTATGAAGATTATTTTTATGGACAAGGTGTTTGTCTAGTTGAATGGGCCAATAATGTAGAAGAGGTCATCCCCAAAAATGCAAAGTGGATTACCATAGAAAAAGACTTAGAAAAAGGATTTGACTATAGAAAAATAACAATAAAGTAGGTGAAATAAATGAATTTACTAGCAATTGATGCTTCAGGGATTGCCGGAAGTGTTGCTTATATAAAAGATGGTAAATTAGCAGGGGAATATTACATTTGTGACAAATTAACGCATTCACAAACGATTATGCCTATGTTAGAAGATATGAAGACATTATTAAATATTAACTTAGAGGAAGTAGATGCCATTGCAGTAACTTCAGGACCTGGATCTTTTACAGGTTTAAGAATAGGTGTCACAGCAGCTAAAGCATTAGCATTAGCTTTAGAGGTACCTATTATAGGGGTACCAACCCTAGATACCATGGCACATGCTATGGTTTATACAGAATATTTAATTTGTCCAATTATGGATGCAAGAAGAAATCAAGTTTATACTGCACTTTATAAGTGGGAAGCGCAAACTTTAAAGCGTCTAACAGATCATATGGCAGTAGATATTGAAGCCTATCTAACTGATTTAAAGGATAGAGGAGAAAAAATTATTTTCCTTGGAGATGGCGTTGGTGTCTATGAAAAGAGAATTAAAGAGGAACTGGGAGAAAGGGCAGTTTTTGCACCAAGCTTTTGTAATTTACAGCATGCAAGTATTTTAGCTGATGTAGCAACTAAGCTTTATCAAGAAGGACAAGTAGAAGATCCATCTTTATTTGTACCTATCTATTTACGTAAGTCTCAAGCAGAACGTGAAAAAGAGGAACGTGAGAGAAATGGTTGTTAGAAAGATGGAAATGAAAGATACCCAGAAGGTTTACCAGCTGAGTAGAGAAAGTTTTAGTGAGCCTTGGGCACTTGCAGCCATAGAAAAAGAAATGACAAATCCGGTGGCAAGTTATTTTGTTGCTGAAATGGATGGCGAAGTAATTGGTTTTGGTGGCATGTGGCACGTGCTAGATGAAGGAGAAATTATTAATATTGCTGTTCAAAAATCTTATCATAGACAAGGTATTGGTAAGTTAATTCTAAATCAATTAATAGCTGAGGCAAGAAAGAGAGAACTTGTGGCCATACATCTTGAAGTAAGAGCTAGCAACGAGGCAGCAAAAAGACTTTATTTAAAACACGGCTTTAATAGCATTGCTAGACGTAAAGGGTATTATCATAATCCTACAGAAGATGCAGTCATTATGACGTGTGAACTTAAGTAAGAGGAAATAGTTTTGGACTATTTCCTCTTTTTTGCAGAAATTTATTGAATATACTATATTACAGGAATATTACAGTTGAGTGTATATATACTGTAAAATGACATTTTTCATACATGCATGCTATAATAACTTCTAGTTCGTAAATTGACATATTAACCTAAATACATAAGAAGGAGCATGCAATGAAAAAAAAGTTATTAAGTATGTTGCTAGCAATCACATTATTATCTAGTAGTGCTACGATATCTGCGAAAGAGCAAAAAGTTAATGATGATACAATAGAAAGCCACATGGAAACACAAGAAGATTATGATAAAGAAGCGATTACAACAGATGAAGATGTCATGATAGATGTAATAGAAGAAAAGCCCATAGAGATAAATGATAACTTTTTAAATGAAGTGGATACTGAAGGGGAAATAATTAAGGGTGATGAATTCATCTTAAAGTTAGGGTCTAAGAAATATACTATGAATGGAAGTTCTTATGTATTAACGGCAGCACCTCTTTCAATTAATGTGAGAACCTATTTGCCACTAAGATTTATGGTGGATGAGGTGTTAGAAGCAACACTTAATTGGAATTTAGATAAACAAGAGGGTGTATTATCTAAGGAAGAGATGTCGGTTCAATTAAAAGTTGGAAGTCGTACAATACTAGTAAACGGTAGTAAAACTAGTTTAGATGGAGCGCCGATAGTTCGAAATGGAACAACCTATGTACCATTAAAAATAGTGAGTGACTATTTGGGGTGTACAGTTAACTATGATGCTTCAAGTAAAAAAATTATAATTGTGGGTAAAGATAAAGGAATTAATAACAGACCGATTGCAAAATTTAACTTTTCACAAGCTACCTATATAGCAGGGCAGACAGTGGTTACAACAAGTTCTAGTTATGATCCCGATGGTCATAAGTTAGTGGCACAAGAATGGGAGGTTATAAAGGAAGGATCTACTGTTACAAATAAGGAACTTAGTTATATTTTTAAAAAACCAAGTGCAGGTATCTATACGATAGGATTAAGAGTAAAAGATCAGTATGGTTTCTGGAGTGAGTGGACTTATAAAGAACTGACTATATTACCTAATGAAGCGCCAAAGATTACTTATTTAGGGACAGAACGTAATACTTATGCACAAGGAGAGAAAATAAAATATCAGTATTTTTATGATAATGAAAGCTGGGAAGGTATTACAAATGAAAAATGGACATATCGCCAGGCGGAGGAAGAGATTTCAGAGGCAATATTAGGCAGGCCAGACGCATTATTTAAAGAAGGTACTTATATAATTACACTTCAAATTGATGATGAATATGGTAATAGAAGTGAAATTTACGAAACAACAGTACATATTACGAAGCAAGTTTTAGAGAAAGAATTAAGTTATCGTTTTACACAAGGGAACATTGGTGACATTATTGATAATTACCAAGAATTCAATTATAGAGATTATGAGGATGCAGAAATCATACATCAATCGACTGTAGCAGGTAGGATGCTGATGAGTGATTCACCTGAAGAGGTATCTAGGGAAGGCATTTTATATAGAGATATGATCAATGGAAAAGGTAGAATTCTCATGCATCATATTAATCGTTTTAGTAATGCTAGTGTAGTAGGGGGAGATAAAAGACTTGTTATTGTCGCTGAAAATACATCAACAACACCTGTTACATTAACTTTAAGTAATAAAGTAATTAAAGGGCCTGTTACAGACGTACTATATGTAGGGCAAAAGTTACTTTATGATTACCTAGTAGGTAGTGAAGATGAAGTAATGGTATTACAACCTGGTGAGAGACGTTACATTTATGATTCAGGTACGAAGTGGCAACAAGAAACATGTATCTCGGGTTTGATGGATGTATCAACAACAGGGGAAGTAACCTTTACTATGGCAGCCGTATCAGCAGGAAGTACAATTAATAATATGTCAAGCATGGAGTTTTTGTTACAAGCCGTACATCCACGAGGAACCTTTAGTGAGATTGCCATTAATTATACACTTAATCTAGATGGGACAAAGCCAACGAAGTTACTTATTGGAACCGGTGAAGAAGAATGGGTAAAGGGATATGATGCTTTAACCAATGAACCAGCCCAAAATAAAGGTAATTATGGTGTATCTTATTACATAACCATGACAGCTGAGGAAGACATGGGTATTATATTAAATCCAAGAGCAAATGTTTTTAGAGGTGCTATTGAGTGGATGGGGATTGGAGTTTATAATATTCCAACAACAGGAGCCATCTTTAATAATACAGCAAAGGCTATTTCTTTAGGAACAATTAAAGCGGGAGAAACAAAGACTTTTGAATATATGCTACCAAATGGCTCGGCTGCACCAGTACTCATTGGGTTTATTCCAAAAAGTTATTGGGATAACTAAATCAAATGGATGATAGAGATAGAAAATAGAATAATAAAAATGCAAAAAAGGTACTACACGATTAGCTGTAGTACCTTTTTTGTCTATATATTTAAAAAAACAAGATAAAATGTAATAATGATGAAATTATTATCGATTCAAGGAATATATTAGAATGAGGAGGGGATTATATGAACAGCAATAAAGAACTGAGCTGGGATGATCTTAATCATTCCTACCAACCTTCTGATTTTTCTTTTGCAAATACAGATGAAGTTGAATCTGCCTATGAGATATTAGGTCAAGAGGATGCATTTGAAGCTATTAGAAGAGGCTTGAGAATAAAAAGTAATGGATATAATATGTATATTTGCGAAGCTAATAATAGAAGAATAGATCAGGTTATAATGAATGAAGTAAAAAGCCTGGCTTTAACGGAAAGCACACCCATGGCAGCTGGATATATTTATAATTTTCATCATCCAGAAGAACCTCTTTTAGTCGAGTTAAGAACAAAAGATGCTAGGATGCTACAAGAAGATTTAGAGGAATTAAGTGCATTTATTATAAATGATATTCCACTCTTATTAGAAACTGAAGAAGTAAGAAGTAAGCAAGATACCATTATAGAAGAATTTGAGCTTATCAAAGAGAAATGCTTTCTTGAAATTGAGGAGAAAGCTCAAGAATATCAAATGATTTCTAAGAAATATAATGAAGGGATTCACTTTGCACCACTTGATCAAGAGGGAAAAGTGATTAGTAAAAAGGATTTTTTACAGCTACCATTAGCGCAGCAAAATGAATTGATGGAAAAAATCATCTTGGTTCAGGCATACGCAGATGATTTGATTGCTAAATTAGTTAAACAAGAAAAGCTTTATCTTGAAATGTATGATGAAGTAGAGCAAGAAGTGGTACTAAAAGAAATAGGTGCTGTTATCAAGAGACTAAAGGAAAAGTATGAACAGTATCCTAGAGTGCAGAACTATTTAAATGATCTAGCACAAGACATATTAGAACATTTACAAATGATTGTACGGAGTGAAAGCTCACAATTAGAAGCAAAAAAAGATATTGCTTCTCTTTTAATAGATCAAGGCAGAGAAAAGCTAGTAAGAAACTATGGATTAAATTTAGTATGTCTACCTAATGAAGAAGGTGCACCTGTAATTAACGACTATGATTATCCGCAACTAAGTTTAACTGGAAAGATATTATTAGATACAGAAAACAACATGATATCTAGCGATTATACGCTTATTAGACCAGGACTGCTTCATTATGCAAATGGTGGTTATCTCATCTTGCATATGCAAGAACTACTTGAAAGAGCGAATGGGTGGCAAAATCTAAAACGTGTCTTAAGAACAGGAACGATTCGTGTTGAAGGAAATGAAGAGCTTGGCCTTTCATTAGTACGTCCCATTAAGCCAGAACAGATGAAAGCTCATCTTAAGGTTATTTTGATTGGTAGCCAGCAATTTTATGAGGTTTTATCTAGTTATGATGAAGAGTTTAAGGAACTCTTTAAAATAAAGGTAAACATGAAAGAAGAAATAGGATGTGATAAAGAACGGATTGAACAACTTGCTAGAGTTATTAAAGGCATTTCAAAAGAAGAGGGCATTTTACCAGTAAGTACTGAAGGACTACTAACATTAGTATCACTTGGAAATAGGCAAACAGACCATCCTAAAAGGATACCAGGAAATATAGACAGATTAATTGATATTTTAAGAGAAGCACAAGTGTATGCAAAAGGACAAATTGAGGCTAAAGATATCGAAGAAGGCATTAAGAAAAGACAAAAATACGAAAGCTATTTACAAGAAAGATTAGATGAATCTATTAATGATGCAACTTATCTATTAGATACAAAAGGGGAAAGAATAGGGCAAGTTAATGGATTAGCTGTTTATAATATTGGCGAGTTAACTTTTGGAAGGCCTATTCGAATTACAGCTACAACTTATCGAGGTCAGCAAGGTATTGTAGATATTGAAAATGAAGCCAAACTAAGTGGTTCTATCCATACTAAGGGAATTCATATTATTACTGGTTTCTTGGGAAATCAGTTTGCACAGGAGTTTCCATTATCACTAAGTTGTAATATTTGTTTTGAACAAAGCTATGGACCTATTGATGGAGATAGTGCATCTAGTGCAGAACTGTATGCTATTTTATCTAGCTTATCTGAAAGGCCTATTAAGCAGAATATTGCAGTAACAGGATCTATCAACCAATTTGGAGAAATACAACCTATTGGGGGAGTTAATGAAAAGATAGAAGGCTTTTTTAAGGTATGTGAGCAAAGAGGGTTATCTGGAGATGAGGGTGTCATCATTCCAAATCAGAATACAAAAGAATTACTTCTTGCGTCTGAAGTGATTGAGGCTGTTAAAAATAATAAATTCCATATATATGCTATTAATCATGTATGGGAAGGTGTAGAGATTATAATGGGGACAGAAAAAGAAAAAGTTATTTCTGAAGTTCAAGAGAAATTAAGAAAATATAACGTTTAAATAAGAGAAAGGTAGTTTATGAGAGCATAGGTTTGACCTATATTTCAGACTACCTTTTATTTAACACGAAATATAAAGGAAAAAATGTTGCGCTAAGAAAAATTATGGTATAATATCTTGTAAGAATTTATTTATTCTAAATCTTCTAAAATTAGCATGAGGTGAAAAATGAAAGAACTTAATGATATAAATGAGTCTACACTAATAGATATCTTAGGTAAAATTGTGAATGAAATGGAAGATTGGGTTATTATTAGTGATAAATCAGGAAAAATTGTTTATGCTAACGATACTGTTTTTAAAGATTGCTGTACTACAAAAGAAGCAGTACTTGGTGAAGATATGTGTATGTTTGTGGGAGTAGATTTATCAGATGATGAGACTTTAAAGCATATACAGAATTTCATTAATAAAGGAGAACGTTTTGAGTTTATTACCAATCGATTTGTGCAGGGAAATAAGCGCCTCTATTTAGCTAATTTACTGACAACTGTATGGGATAATGATAATTTAGAGTATTATGTTTGTATTTCTAAGGATATTACTAATACTCAAAGGCTTAAAGAAGAAGTGTACAAAGCAAATTATTTTGATGCACTTACCAACTATCCAAATCATAAAGTTTTTATTGAAAGATTAAATAAACAAATACATAAATCAAAGAAAAATAAAACTAAATTTGCAGTGAGCTTATTGGATATTCGAAAATTAAGTGAAATCAATAATACTTATGGAATGGGAATTGGTGACCATATTATTAAAGAAGTTGGAGATCGTATTAAAAGAGAATTAAATGAAAATCAAGAAATCTTTAAATATGGAGGTAATGTATTTGCTATTATAGAACAAGATGTAAAAGATGAGGTGCAAGTTGGTACTTTCTTAATGAAGATACATCATATGATGAATGAACCGATACAAATTCATAATCGTCATATGTATGTAGAGTTTAAATCAGGTGTTGCGTTTTATCCAAATGATTCCTTACAGAGCTTACAGCTTATTGATAGGGCACAAATTGCACTACTCCATGCCAAAAAACAAAAAGGTATAGTACCTTATATGTATTATTCTAAAGGGATACAAGAAGAAGTAGAAAATAGTTTACAAATAGAAACAGATTTACAGTTAGCTGTAGAAAATGATGAGTTTATTGTCTATTATCAACCTTTTGTGGAATTAAAAGAAGAAAAATTAGTAGGTATGGAAGCTTTGGTGAGAAGAAGAAAAGAAAATGGAGAGATTGTTTTCCCTTCAGCATTTATTGAGAACCTAGAGAAAATGCATCTGATTGAGAAGGTAGGTATACGTATTTTAGAAAAGGTGTGTATACAACTTAGAGAATGGTTAAATAAAGGATATGATGTAGTGCCTGTATCTGTGAATTTATCAGCCTTACAATTCAAAAATCCTAACTTAGCCAAAGATATTAAAAATGTGCTTCAGAAGTATGATATACCTTCACGCTATATTGTACTAGAAATTACCGAAACGACAGTTATGGAAGATGTAGGAATCACACAGTTAATCATTGAAGAATTAAAGACTTATGGATTTGCTATTTCCATTGATGATTTTGGAACAGGCTATGCCTCAATTGGCTATTTAAAGAAGTTTATGTTTGATCATTTAAAGATAGACATTTCGTTTATTAGAGAAATAGTAGCTAATGCGAAAGATCGTACGATTGTAGAAGCTATTATTTCCATTGCTAGAACACTTGATTTGAAAACCATTGCGGAAGGGATAGAAAGTGAAGAACAGCTTGATGTAATGAGTGCATTAGGGTGTGAGATGGGACAAGGGTTCTTGTGGGACAAGCCGATTACTGCTGCACAAATTGAAGAAAAGTACTTTAATTTCTATTTATAAAGACATTTTAAGACAGTATCTTGAAATCATAAGGATGAATATGTTACACTATCTAAAGACATAGAAAATATATATTCAAAAGAGTATTTAAATAACAAGGGAGGTCCTTGTTATTTTTCTTTATAAAATTTACTTAAAGGAGTTATTATAAATGAGTGATTGGGAAAGTATGACGCTAATCCAACTTAAGGAAATAGCGAAGACTTTAGGGATAAAAAATATTAATAAAATGAGAAAAAGTGAGCTAATACAAGTTCTAAACGATGAAAATAACTCCGTTGTAATAAATAAAGAAAACCAGAGTGCTCTTGATGTAGCTCAAAAGCAATTAAGAAACGAAAAAGAAGAAGTTCATAAAGAAGATAGGCTTGAAGAAAGTCTAGTAGAATCTATATCAAATAAGTCACTAATTCAAAAAACATCTGAAGATTTGGAAGAAGTCATAGAAGATGTTTCGGAAGAAATGACGAGAAATGACAGAATCAAAGGAGAGGGCATTTTAGAAATTATGGCAGATGGTTATGGGTTCCTACGAGCTCAGAACTTTATGCGAGGAGAAAATGATATCTATGTGTCCATTTCACAAATTCGTCGCTTTAATTTAAAAACAGGAGACTGGATTGAAGGAGATATTAGAAAACCTAAAGAGGGTGAAAAGGCAGGCGCGCTACTTTATGTGCACAAAGTAAATGGGGATAAGCCAGAAAAGGCAAAGTATCGTCCTAACTTTGAAAGCCTCATTCCAGTTTTCCCAAAAGAAAGATTACATCTTGAGTCTAATAGTGAAGTGTTATCAACACGTATTATTGACCTAATGGCACCTATTGGAAAAGGACAAAGAGGGCTGATTGTTGCACCACCTAAGGCCGGGAAAACTGTTTTACTTAAACAAATAGCGAATGCCATTACATGCAATCATCCAGATGTCTCTTTAATCGTTGTACTTATTGATGAAAGGCCAGAAGAAGTAACAGATATTCGTCGTTCTATACAAGGACTGGATGTTAAAGTGATTGCTTCTACTTTTGATGAGCCACCTGAACACCATAAGCAAGTAGTGGAAATGGTACTTGAGCGTGCTAAAAGAATGGTGGAGCAAGGTAAAGATTTAGTCATTTTATTAGATAGTATTACGCGTATGGCACGTGCCTATAATCTTACGATTCCACCAAGTGGAAGAACTTTGTCCGGTGGACTCGATCCTGCAGCACTTCATATGCCAAAGAAATTTTTTGGTGCTGCTAGAAAAATTGAAAATGGTGGTAGTTTAACTATCTTAGGGACAGCTCTTGTAGAAACAGGCAGTAAAATGGATGATGTTATCTTTGAAGAATTTAAGGGGACAGGTAATATGGAACTTGTCCTAGATCGCTCCCTTTCAGAAAGAAGGATTTTCCCTGCTATTGATATCTACAAGTCAGGAACAAGAAGAGACGACTTACTTTTATCGACAGAAGAAATGAGTGTTGCTTATAATATTAGAAAAGATTTGAGTCGCAATCATAGTTCTGAAGTGACAGAAAATATTATACAGACCATGCTTCATCATAAAAGTAATGAAGAATTTGTCGAGCGAATGAAGAAAAACTCATAGTTTTCTTATTATCTTATGGGTAACTACTTGCAAAGACAATATAGGCATGCTATAATACTATCGTTGTCACAAATTTGCTAGAGTTAAAATTAACATAGAACAGGGTTATGAAAGAGGTGAATTCAAGTGAAAAATGATATCCAACCAAAATACGAAGCAGTTACAGTTGTTTGTAATGGTTGTGGAACAGTTATTGAAACTCGTTCAACAAAAGAATCTATCAATGTAGAGGTTTGTTCAAAATGTCATCCTTTCTACACAGGTAAACAAAGAGCAGCATCAGCTAAAGGTAGAATTGATAAATTCAACAAAAAATTTGGAATGTAATATTTACATGAAAGGGTTGAGAGGATGGTCTCAACCCTTTTTTGTTATAAAAAGGAGGTAGGCGAATGGCAAGAGTTAATATCGGTGGGCAAGCAGTACTTGAAGGTGTCATGATGAAAGGGAAAAGTCATTATGCAGTAGCAGTCAGAAAAGCAGATGGCACGATTGTCACAGAGGGAAAAGAATGCAAAAGCATTATGGATCGTATCAAACTCTTTAAGCTTCCTTTGTTTAGAGGAATAGCAGTGTTTATAGAATCACTTATTTTAGGGGTTAAAACATTAAATTTCTCAGCAGAATTATATGGTGAAGAAGAAATAGAGGAAGAACCTAGTAAGTTTGAAACCTGGCTTGTGAACAAGTTAGGTGATAAAGCAGAAAAAATAATTATGGGATGTGTAATGGTTTTATCTTTTGCATTATCCATCGGAATTTTTATGGTTTTACCTATGCTTATTGGTGCAAGTGTTAAGTACTTTGTAAAAATCTCTTTATTTGGACAAAATATTATTGAGGGTGCAGTACGAATTATACTTTTTTTAACTTACATGAAGCTTATTACCTTAGTAAAAGACATTAAAAGAACATTTCAGTATCATGGTGCAGAGCATAAAAGTATTAATTGTTTAGAAGAGGGAAAACCTCTTACTGTTGAAAATGTTAGAAGCTGTACAAGGCTACATAAAAGTTGTGGTACAAGTTTTCTATTTGTTGTTATGATTGTAAGTATCTTGGTATACAGTGTTTTTACAACGGAAGTTGTATGGCAACGTATTTTAATTCGAATTGTTATGCTGCCACTTATTTCAGGACTATCTTATGAATTTATTAGATGGGCAAGAATTAATCCAAATAATAAGTTAGCAGATCTTTTAAGTAAACCAGGATTATGGTTACAACGCGTATTTACAACAGCAGAGCCAGATGATCAGCAGATTGAAGTAGCTATTGCAGCAGTAGAAGGAGTTTTTGAATATGAACCAATGTCATAGCCTAGAGGAAGGTATTTCCATTTGGCATGCTATGAAATGGGCAGAAGAAGTGTTAAGAACAAGTGGTCGTTTGGATGCCCAGATTGATGCAAAACTTTTAATGCTTTATACTTTAGAATATACGGAATCCAAGTTGCTTTTAGATAGACAAAAGCAAATGCCTACTGAACATTTAGAAAGATACAAGGACTATGTTTTAACAAGAGCAAAAGGCATACCTTTGCAATATATTACTCATGAACAAGAGTTTATGGGATTAAACTTTTATGTTAATGAAAATGTTCTAATTCCAAGGCAGGATACAGAATCACTTATCGAAAAACTTTTAGAGAAAAACGAAATCGCACAGTTTCGTAAAGGAATAGATATTGGTACAGGAACAGGATGTATTGGGATTTCACTAGCCCATTATATTAAAGGGCTTCAAATGACACTTATTGATATATCAGATAAAGCATTAGAAGTTACAAAACGTAATGTTAAGTATCATCATTTAGAGGAAGTTATATCGATATTAAAAAGTGATGTACTGCAAGCCTATCAAGGAGAAAAAGTAGATCTTATTGTTTCAAATCCTCCTTATATTGCTAAAGAAGATATGCTGGATTTAATGATAGAAGTTAAGGAACATGAACCGCATCTAGCACTTACAGATGATGGAGATGGACTATACTTTTATCGAGTGATATCTAAGGAGGCTAAGAAATATTTAAAAAAAGGTGGTCTCCTAGCATATGAAATAGGATATAATCAAGGTGAAGCGGTTACTACTATACTAGAAAATGAAAATTACGAAGCTATCGAACTTTTTCAAGATTTAGCTGGTAACGACCGTGTCATTATTGCAAAAAATAAATAATTAATTTAAATAGAAGAGGTGTACTATGTTTGATCAGTTAGAAGAGTTAGTTGAAAAATTTAACATTATTAATGACCAAATCAGCCAACCCGAAATCATTGCAGATCAAGATAGATGGCAAAAGCTGATGAAAGAACATAGCGATTTAAAGGATATTGTTGAAAAATATCAAGAATATAAAGCAACTTTAAATGCTATAGATGAGGCGTTAGTGATGCTTGAAGATCATTTAGATGATGATTTTAGAGAATTAGTAAAAGAAGAGCTTGCTGAAAACAAAAAACGTGTTGAGCCTTTACAAAATGAATTAAAACTTTTACTACTA
Organism: Candidatus Cellulosilyticum pullistercoris; assembly: GCA_018883705.1. Taxonomy (GTDB): domain Bacteria; phylum Bacillota; class Clostridia; order Lachnospirales; family Cellulosilyticaceae; genus Cellulosilyticum; species Cellulosilyticum pullistercoris. Next base: position 8,829 of record JAHLFQ010000005.1, on the reverse strand, counting down.
CCTAAAGACCCTAATGATGAAAAAAATGTTATTATGGAAATTCGTGGAGGTGCTGGTGGAGATGAGGCGGCACTCTTTGCTGCTGAACTTTATCGTATGTACTGCTATTATGCAGAAGCAAATCGTTGGAAAACAGAACTTATGTCTCTCAATGAAAATGGTATTGGTGGATTTAAGGAAGTTATTTTCATGGTAAAAGGGCAAGGTGCTTACTCAAGATTGAAATATGAAAGTGGTGTACATCGTGTACAACGTATTCCAGCAACAGAGTCAGGTGGACGTATTCATACCTCAACTGTAACGGTAGCCGTTATGCCAGAAGCAGAAGAACTAGATGTTCAATTAGATATGAATGATGTACGTATTGATGTTTGTCGTGCATCTGGTAACGGTGGACAATGCGTTAATACAACAGACTCTGCTGTACGTGCACTTCATATCCCTACTGGACTTATGGTTTATTGTCAAGATGAAAAATCACAGCTTAAAAATAAATAAAAAGCACTTAAGATTCTTCGTACAAGACTTTTTGACTTAGAGCAAGCAAAAGCACATGCTGAAATGGCTGCAGAAAAGAAAAGTTTAGTAGGTACAGGAGATCGTAGTGAACGTATTAGAACTTATAACTTCCCACAAGGTCGTGTAACAGATCACCGTATTGGATTAACCCTTCATAAATTGCAACAAATTTTAGATGGGGATTTAGAAGATGTTATTTCTTCACTTACAACTTATGACCAAACAGAAAAGTTAAAAGTTGTAACTAATGAATAATTAGTAGAGTGAGTGTAATAAAAAGAATGGTATTAAAGGAGTAATACTCCTTTAATACCATTCTTTTTTTGAAAAATAAGTAATAAAAATGAAGTTTGTCCATACATTATAGAGAGGGGGGATTGTATGAATGCTGGAATAGTTGGAGGTTTAGGGTTGTTAGCTGAAAGTTTTGGACTGATTACAGGCATTCTCATTTTATATTTCTTTCAAATTAGAAATGGTAAAAATATGGGAATACTTTATGGTGCCACATCGGGGCTTATGTTAGCCATGATTTGTTTTGATATTTTACCTGAGGCACTTGATAAGGGACGTATAGATTTAGTCTTTTGTGGTATTATAATAGGTACGTTGCTAGGCATTTTACTAGATGATATGGTACCAAGACTTGAAGAAAAATGTAAAACATATTTTTCTAGAAGTATTGGTAAAACAGGAATGATTCTAGCTTTTGGAATCGCTATACATAATCTACCAGAAGGATTTGCATTAGGAACTATGGGGCATACTTCTATAGAATCCATTAGTAGATTTACAATTGTTCTAGCATTACATAGTATTCCAGAAGGTATTGCACTTGCCATTCCATTTAAGAAAGCAGATACACCACTTCCTATTTTACTCATAATGGGTGTTTTTTTAGGTGGTATGATGGGAATAGGTGCGACTTTAGGATATGCACTAAGTAGTATTCATGAAAATTTAATCAGTACAGGATTAGGTTTAGCTGCAGGAATTATCTTATATATTGTGTGCGGAGAACTAATGCCAGAATCAAGAAAAATTTGGAATGGGCGCTTAACAACAATAGCTACTATTGTTGGACTAATGGCAGGGATACTTCTATTATATAATTAGAATAGAAAATCATTTTGTGCACAAACTAAAAATGAAATATCACATGAAAAGGAGAAGCAAAATGCCAAAATTAAGATGTAGTGCACAAAGTTGTATTCATAATGTGAGTGATTGTTGTTGTCGTGGTGAAATTGAAGTGGCAGGAGAAAGTGCTGGACACTCAGAAGATACATGTTGTTCTAATTTTTATCAAGATGCAGGAAATGCAAGAAATGCAGTTGGACAAGAACCTACTGAATTTATGAATGTACAATGTCAAGCACAAAATTGTACACATAATGAAAATTGTCAGTGTCAAGCAGATTATATTGATGTTAGTGGACATAGTGCTTGTAAGTGTGATGAAACATGCTGCTCAAGCTTTAAACCACAATAGATAGTGTATAGAGGGGTTACTTTTAAAAGTAATCCTTTTTTTATTCATTTTAATAGAATATATGTTCTACTCTAGGTTAAGTATGATAGAATAATAATATTCATAAAGTCATAAAAAGGATGACAAGTAAATTAACGAATTGATAAAAGGAAAGAGAGGGTTACAATGAGTCGATTTGAGATTGTATCCGAATTTAAGCCAACAGGAGATCAACCTCAGGCTATTAAGGAACTTGCAGAAAGTATTGAAAGTGGACACAAGTACCAAACTTTACTAGGTGTTACAGGCTCTGGTAAGACGTTTACAATGGCTAATATTATAGAAAAGGTACAAAAACCAACTTTAATTTTAGCTCATAATAAGACATTAGCGGCTCAATTATATAGTGAGTTTAAGGAATTCTTTCCTAATAATGCAGTAGAATATTTTGTTTCGTATTATGATTATTATCAACCAGAAGCCTATGTACCACAAAGTGATACGTATATTGAGAAGGATTCTAGCATTAATGAGGAGATTGATAAATTGAGGCACTCGGCAACTGCTGCCTTATGTGAACGTGAAGATGTTATTATTATAGCCAGTGTCTCTTGTATCTATGGATTAGGAGATCCAGTGGATTACTCTGAACAAGTGCTTTCTCTAAGAGTAGGTATGGAAATGGACCGCGATGATGTACTAAGAAGACTAGTACATATTCAATTTACACGTAATGATATGGATTTCCAAAGAGCTACCTTTAGAGTACGCGGTGATGTTGTAGAAATTATTCCAGCCAGTCAATCAGAGAAGGCTATAAGAGTAGAATTCTTTGGCGATGAAATTGATAGAATTGCAGAGATTGATGCTTTAACAGGAGCAGTATTAGGTTATCGAGAGCATGTGGTTATTTTCCCGGCTTCTTTCTACGCTATTTCAAGTGATAAGATGGAGAAGGCAATTGAGCGAATTGAAAATGAATTAGAGATCCGATTACAAGAGTTAAAAAGTGAAGATAAGTTATTAGAGATGCAACGTTTAGCACAACGTACTCAATTTGATATAGAAATGCTTAGAGAAATGGGCTATTGTTCTGGTGTTGAGAATTATTCTAGACATTTATCAGGAAGAGCAGAAGGAGAAACACCATTTACATTACTTGATTATTTTCCAGATGACTATTTAATGATTATTGATGAATCTCACATGACCATTCCGCAAGTAAAAGCCATGTATAACGGAGACCGTGCAAGAAAAACAGTTTTAGTAGACTATGGCTTTAGATTACCTTCAGCTTTAGATAACAGGCCTTTAAAATTTGAAGAATTTGAGGAGAAAATCAACCAAATTTTATTTGTATCAGCTACGCCAGCACAATATGAACTGGAGCATTCTTTGTGTGTGGCAGAACAGCTGATAAGACCTACAGGGTTGCTTGATCCTGTGATTGAAATAAGACCTGTTAAAGGACAGATTGATAATTTATTAGGTGAAATTCAGAAGGTAACCATGCAAAATGGTAAAGTAATGATTACAACTTTAACAAAACGTATGGCAGAGGATTTAACCACCTACATGCAAGAAGTTGGTGTGAAGGTTAAATACCTACATTCAGATATAGATACTTTGGAGCGTATTGAAATTATTCGAGATTTACGTATGGATGTATTTGATGTATTAGTAGGGATTAACTTATTACGTGAAGGATTAGATATTCCAGAGGTAACATTAGTAGCTATTTTAGATGCAGATAAAGAAGGATTTTTACGATCAGAAACGTCGTTGATTCAGACGATAGGACGTGCAGCACGTAATGCTGAAGGGCGTGTTATTATGTATGCAGATCATATGACCCATTCTATGCAACAGGCAATTTCTGAAACCGCTAGACGTCGTCAGATTCAAGAGGCTTATAATGAAGCACATGGTATTGTGCCACAAACGATTAAGAAAAAGGTACGTGATTTAATTGTAGCGACTAAAGGTGTAAAAGAAGAAAAAGATGTTCTATCAGAAAAAGATCCAGAGTCTATGAGTAGAGAAGAACTTGAAAAACTCATGAAAAAGGTAGAAAAAGACATGAAGAAAGCAGCAACAGAATTGCAATTTGAAAAAGCGGCTAATCTACGTGATACACTGATTGAACTAAAAAAAGCCTATATTGCCAAATAGATCATGACTATAGTAACTATAAAGAAATAAAAAGAAGCAGCCTAAGATTCTGAAGGCTGCTTCTTTTTAGAGATTGAAGGAATAGAGGGTTGGTATACATACTATTTTTTAGTTACAGTATAATAGGCAACACCGATACTTCCTGGCCCCACATGAACACCAATGACAGGGCCGATAGATTGGATTTGAACGGGACGATGTAGTTTAGCTTCTAATTGGTCGGCTAAGGCACGTCCTTCTTCGGGAGCGTTGATATGATGTACAATAACATCTCCTAAATCTCTTGTCTTTAGATCTTCCATAAGGCCATTTATTAATGCTTCTATTGCTTTTTTCTTAGTTCTTACTTTAGTAAAAACAGCAGTTTTTCCATCAACAACCGTTAAGATCGGTTTAATCTGAAGTAAGGTCCCAAGGAGAGCAGAAGCACCACCAATACGACCTCCTTTTTTTAGATAAGCCAAAGTATCAGGTGTGAATAAAAAGCGACTATTTGTGATGACATCCTGTGTAAGAGCAACAACTTCTTCTAAAGACTTACCTTCTGCAGCAGCTTTTGCAGCTACAAGAGTAGCAAATCCTAGTTGCATGCAGTTGCTTCTTGAATCTAAAATCTCGATTTGAGCATCTGGGTATTTCTCTAAAAGCATTTGTTTAGTAGACTGTGCACTGGCATAGGTACCGCTCATTTCAGAAGAAATAAAAATACCTATAAGGCTATTTCCTTCTTTAATAATGTTTTCGAAGGTAGTATAAAGTTCATAAGGAGAGGGTTGAGAGGAAGAAGGGATTTCAGAAGTCTTAGCCAGTGTATCATAAAAAGTTTCATTTTCTATTTCAACCTCTCTAACATTCTTCCCATTTAATAAAACACCTAAAGAGACAATAGAAATGTTATATTTAAGTAATGCTTCCTTGGAAATATATGAGGTACTATCCGTAACAACTTGAATCATATTTTTAACTCCTTTAAGACTTATTATTATCATTAGTAAAACATAAGAGCATGTAAATAATGTGTTTTTTGTTTAATTACATTATAAAGTATATAATTTTTAAAATATAAATAAAAAATAGATAAGTATAATAGCGAAATTTGGAAGATTAGCGTAGAAAAGAGTCAATAACGAGAAATTCCATATCTTAAATGATATAAAAAACTAGTTATTTTTCCAAGGCTATGTTATGATAAAGGATAGTGGCTATTAGCTGAAATATTTTGCTTATCGAGATGGAGGACACAATGAATAATATAATGATCATAGGTATAGCTGGAGGAACGGGATCTGGTAAAACAACCTTAACACAAAAAATTAAAGAGGTCTTTAATGATGATGTAGCGGTTTTATCACATGATTATTATTATAAATCAAATTCAGATTTGCCTTTTGAAGAACGTACGAAGTTAAATTATGATCATCCTAATGCTTTTGATACGGATTTATTAGTTGAACATTTAAGAGAGCTTAAACAAGGAAAAGCAATTTGTCATCCTGTTTATTCTTTTGTTGAACACACAAGACTTGAAGAAACTGTTGAAATTATGCCTGCAAAAGTTATTATCGTAGAAGGTATTCTAATCTTTGAGAATAAGGAACTTTGTGACTTAATGGATATTAAAGTTTTTGTTGATACAGATGCAGATTTACGTATTATTAGAAGGTTGCTTCGTGATGTGAAAGAACGTGGTAGAGATTTAGATTCAGTCATCAATCAGTATATTGGAACTGTTAAGCCTATGCATGAAGAATTTGTAGATCCTAGTAAAAAACGTGCTGATATTATTATTCCAGAAGGTGGGTTTAATTCAGTAGCCTTATCTATGCTATTAGAGCAAGTTAGAAATTTTATAGCTGAGAACTAAAAAGTAGATTAAAAGTACGGACAAGCAAAAAGGAGAAATCGTTGAATAAACGATTTCTCCTTTTTGGTTTCAAATCTAAAGTATACATTAAAAACTATGGTTTAATAAAAAGCTGAGTCCAGTAGTGACCATTGCTATCATAGCCTACACCAATGTGTGTATAGGTACTATTTAAAATATTAGCGCGATGCCCTGAACTATTCATCCAGCCACTAACAACAGCTTCTGGAGTGGTATAACCCTGTGCAATATTCTCAGCAGCGGCTTGGTAGAAAATGCCTAGAGTCTTAAGCATTTCAAACGGTGAGCCATAAGTAGGGCTTGTATGACTAAAATACTTATTTTGAGACATATCAGTTGACTTTAGACGTGCTGCATTTCTAAGGTTCTCATCCATTGTTAAGGCAGTAAGACCTTTTTTAGCTCTTTCAGCATTTACAAGAGATAGAACTTGATTTTCAAAACTTGTTTGTGAAGAGGTTGTATGGTCACCTGTTGCAGGTGAAGAGATATAAACACATTTGTTTTTCCAATCGACAACGTAGCCAAAAGCTTCTGCAAGTACCCGTAAGGTTATGTAACTACGATTATCTTTGATTTCAATACAATTTGTAAGCACTGCGTTATTAAGGATAACACGATTTGTTTTGGTATTAATAGAAATGGTTAAAGATTTTCCTGTTACTTGGTGTTTACCTGATAAAATCACATTGGGTGATTGCCAATGGACATCTAAATTAAGAACATTACCAACGGCACGAACGGGAATAAAGGTACGATCAGATGAAATATAAGCAGGGGTTTCTGAACTATTAATAAGTTGTTGATGTACATAGATGGGAATGCTTGTTTGAGAAGCCAATAGGTTTGTACATAAAAGACAAAGTAAACAAAGGGATAAAAGTATTTGTTTTAATTTCATTAAATTCCTCCTGAAATATAAAATAAATATTACAATATATTACGTAAATATTACAAAGTAAGTTTAAGGTAAAAATTGAAAAATATCAAGAGTTAGATAAGGATTGGAAGTTATTTACATTTGATATAGAGTCTATAAGTGAGAGAAAGTGAAAAAAGACGGCAATAATAAAAAGGTTTAGTATACGATTATTTTACAAAAAAATCGAACGTTTGTTTGAAAAAAATAGAGATAAATGTTATAATATCAGATAGTATAGAGAAATAGATAAGAAGGAGAACCTATGAAGAATAAAATTATCATTAAAGGAGCTAAAGAGCATAATTTAAAAAATATTGATTTAGAATTAGAGCGTGATCAGTTTATTGTTTTTACAGGGTTAAGCGGCTCAGGAAAATCTTCACTTGCGTTTGATACAATCTATGCAGAAGGACAAAGACGCTATGTGGAATCTCTTTCTGCTTATGCAAGACAGTTCTTGGGTCAGATGGATAAACCAGAAGTAGAGAGTATTACAGGCCTTTCACCTGCTATATCCATTGACCAGAAAACAACTAGTAAAAATCCACGATCTACAGTGGGAACAGTGACTGAAATTTATGATTATCTGCGTTTGTTATTTGCACGTGTGGGAGTTCCACATTGTCCAAAGTGTGGAAAAGAAATTAAAAAGCAAAGTATTGATCAAATGGTAGATACACTGATGCAGTTAGAAGAACGTACAAAACTTCAACTTCTTGCACCTGTTGTAAGAGGAAGAAAAGGTATGCATGAAAAAATTCTTGAGACAGCTCAAAAACAAGGATTTGTGCGCGCACGCATTGATGGTGAGGTTTATGACTTATCAGAAGAAACAGTAAGTCTAGATAAAAATAAGAAGCATACCATTGAGATTATTGTAGACCGTCTAGTCATTAAACCTGGTATTGAAAAGCGTTTGACAGATTCTATTGAAACAGTTATGAAACTGTCAGAAGGTTTAATGCTTGTAGATATTGTAGGTAAAGAAGAAATACGTTTTAGTCAAAGCTTTTCTTGCCCAGATTGTAATATTAGTATTGAAGAGTTAGAGCCACGTTCTTTTTCATTTAATAATCCACAAGGTGCATGTCCTGCATGTACAGGATTAGGGGAACACTTAGAAGTAGACCCAGAGTTAGTGATTCCTATTCCAAGCTTAACCCTAAGACAAGGTGCTATTGCCGTTCCAGGCTGGGGATCTATAGGTAATCCGGATAGTTATGCATATGCACTTTTTTCAGCATTGATGGCTAAATATCATTTTGACCTGGATACACCATTTAATGAACTTCCAGAAGCGATTCAGCAAGTGATTTTATATGGAACAGGTAAAGAAACAGTGTCCTTTACTTTTTCAGGAGAATATGGAACTAAGCATTATGAATATGCTTTTGAAGGGGTACTTGCAAATACCAAAAAGCGTTATGATGAAACGTATTCAGAAGCAATGAAGCAAGAGTATGAAGCTTTAATGACAAGTGTACCTTGTAGTAGTTGTAAGGGGGCACGTTTAAAACCAGAAGTTTTAGCAGTTACAATTGCAGATAAAAATATTAATGATTTAACTCATTTATCCATTGGAGATTTAAAGCAGTTCTTTGAAGAAGTTGATTTAAACAATAGACAGCTACAGATTGGTGAACGTATTTTAAAGGAAATCAATGCTAGATTAGGATTCTTAGTAGATGTAGGACTTGATTATCTGACTTTATCACGTTCTTCAGGTACTTTATCAGGTGGAGAAGCACAACGTATTCGACTTGCCACACAGATTGGTTCAGGATTAGTAGGGGTACTATATATTCTAGATGAGCCTAGTATTGGACTCCACCAAAGAGATAATGATAAACTCATACAAAC
>JAHLFQ010000063.1 GCA_018883705.1 Candidatus Cellulosilyticum pullistercoris | reverse complement strand
GCCATTTATACTGGCAACTGCTGTTTTAGCACCTGAATTACATTCTTGTAAAAGATTAATGGTATCGCTATTTGGCATAGTGGTCATCTTTTGCACCCTTCCTTTATCATAAATATTTTAGTTATTATATGGCAGATGATACATTTTATACAGTATTATGGATAAAGGTAGGATTAATGTATAAGTATATATAGATAAGTTTATAAAAATTAATTTTAAATTCATTATATTATGAATGATTTAAAAGTATTATAGTCTAAAATTAATAATAAAAATATAGTTGACTAAGGTGAATTTGTATGATATTCTTTAGTTAACATAAGGATTGTAACTGGTCAGCAGGCAACACCTAGTAAGATTAAATGATATATATGCGTCATTTCGTGTATCATTTAATGTTGCTGGGTTTTTTTTTGGTTTTGGAAGGAGAAATTCTAATGATAATTAAAAAGATTTTTAATAACAATGCATTATTGGCAGAAGATGAAAAACAAAATGAAGTCATTTTAATGGGTAGAGGAATAGCCTTTCAAAAAAAGAATGGAGATCCACTTGATGAAACAAAGATTGAGAAAAGATTTGTTTTTGATGCATCAGAATTAAATGATAAGTTTGAGAAACTCTTCGAAACTGTTCCAGTTAAGTACTTAGAATTATCATCTTTTATTATAGAGATGGCACAAAAGGAATTAAAGGTTCAATTAGATAGTAGTATTTATATTGGACTTACAGATCATATATCTTATGCTATTAGTAGATATGAAGAAGGACAAACGCTAAGAAATGTTCTGTTGTGGGAGATTAAAAAGTTTCATCCTGCTGAATTTAAAGTGGCATTAAAAGCTCTAGAGATGATAGAGTATGAGACAAAAATTAAGATGGAAGAAGACGAAGCTGGATATATTGCAATGCACTTTGTTAATGCGCAACATAGTGGAGAAGAGATGAATAGAACGATTGTAGTAACTAAGATGGTACAAGATATTCTTCAAATCGTTGAGTATCACTATCAACTTAAATTAGATGAAGATTCTCTAAGCTATATGCGTTTTGTCACACATATACGGTATTTTGCAAGACGGTTATTTACTGACACTATTATTTCGGAAGAAGATGATATCTTATTTGAACAAGTGAAGGCAAGATCTCCAGAAGCATATAGATGTGCAGTTAAAGTAAAAAATTATATTAATGAATTTTATAATAAAGATTTAACGCAAGATGAAATGATTTATTTCATGTTACATATCAATAGGGTATGTAGTCGTCAAATAACTAAATAACGAGGCAGTTTATAGGATTGTAACTTTAAGTAGGCAACACCTAAGCCATAGCACAAGTAAGATTATTTGCTTAGTTAACACCTAAGTCATAGTATGAGTAAGATTACTTGCTATGGTTTAGGTGTTTTTTATTTAAAAAACTCTGCTACATATCAGATTTATAAATATTAATTAAGGAGGACGAAATCTATGAGTAAGTATTCAGATCTTGCAAAACAAATTGTTGAGCATGTAGGTGGCGTAAAAAATATTAATTCAGTCACAAATTGTATGACAAGGTTAAGATTTTCTTTAAAGGACACCCATGTAGCTAATGTGGAAAAACTAGAAAAAATAAAAGGTGTTCAAGGAGTTGTTAATAAAAATGGACAATTCCAAGTGGTTATTGGAACAGATGTTGCCCTTGTTTGTGAAGAGATTAAAAGAATGGGGAATTTCTCAGAAACAATTAACACAACAGGAGACGAAAAAGTATCAGTTGTTAATAAGGTTTTAGGAACGATTACTGCAATATTCCAGCCTGTCATTCCAGCAATCTGCGGAGCAGGTATGATCAAAGCGGTACTTGCACTTTTAACAGCTTGTCATCTTTTAGAAACATCATCTCAGACTTATACACTATTAAGTATGTTTGCAGATTCAGCCTTTTACTTCTTACCTATTATCTTAGCCTTTTCAAGTGCTAAGAGATTTAACTGTAATCCATATGTAGCGGCTGTATTAGGTGGGATTTTAATTCATCCAACTTTTTCAGGATTAGTAAGTGCAGGTGATGCAGTAACATTTATTGGATTACCAGTTAAATTGATTTCTTATGGTAGTGCTGTAGTACCACCTATTTTAATTGTATTATTACAATCTTATGTAGAAAAGTTTGCTAAGAAGATTAGCCCAAATGCAATTAAAGTATTTTTAGTACCACTTATTGTATTCTTAATAGTAGCACCTTTAGCACTTATTGCAATTGGACCATTAGGTTCAATCATCGGAGATGGTTTATACGTTGTATTTGATTTTCTAAATAATGAAGCACGCTGGGTTATTCCAGTATTAATGGGAGCATTTTGTCCACTATTAGTTATGACAGGTATGCATTATAGTTTAATGCCGGTACAATTAGCACAATATGCAACTTTAGGATATGGTACTTTATTAGGACCAGGTATGTTAGCAAGTAACTTAGCACAAGCAGGAGCATGTTTTGCAGTTGCTTTAAGAACAAAAGATAAAGAATTAAAAGGAACAGCTGTATCTGCTGGAACAACAGCACTCTTTGGTATTACTGAACCAGCATTATATGGTATAACGATGAGACTTAAAAAACCTCTATTAGCAGTAATGATTGGTGGGGGTGTTGCAGGTCTATGGGGTGGTTTAACTAATATGAGAACCTACGCAAGTGCAACAGCAGGTATATTAGCTCTTCCAGTTTATATTACAGATGATTTATCAAACGTTGTGAATGCTGTCATTTGTATGATTATTGCAGTAGTTGTAACATTCTTCGTAACATTATTCTTAGGTATAAAAGATGAGGATGAAGGTACTGTAGAAAAAACAGCATCTGTAGAAGAATTAAAAAAAGAAGCATCACCATTAAATAAAGTAAAAGTAGTAGCTTCTCCAATGTCTGGTGAAGTAGTGAAATTAGAGCAAGTAAATGATGAGGTATTCTCTAAAGGGATTATGGGTAAAGGTGTTGCCATAAGACCAAGTGAGGGCAAGGTTGTATCACCTATTGATGGAACTGTCAATGCAGTATTTCCATCTAAGCATGCTATAGGGTTAACAAGTGAAGATGGTATAGAAATTCTTATTCATATTGGGCTTGATACAGTTGAATTAGATGGTAAACCTTTCGAAGCATTTGTTAAAAATGGCGATAAAGTTAAGAAAAACGATTTATTAGTAACATTTGATATAGAAGCAATTAAAAAGGCAGGATATGATACAGTCACACCAATTATAATTACTAATAGTGCTGACTATGTAGAGATTATGGAAACAGATACGCTAAATATTAAAAGACAAGATGAATTAGTAAAAGTGTTTAGTTAATAGAAGAGAGGAAAAGTTTATGACAATGATATTTCCAAAGGATTTTTTATGGGGAGGTGCAACAGCAGCTAATCAGTGTGAAGGTGCCTATCAGGCTGATGGTAAAGGCCTTTCTATTCAAGACTTTATGCCAGATGGTATTATTAAGGGACCTTCAGAGAAGATAGAAGAGCGAAATTTAAAGCTTATAGGTATTGATTTTTATCATCATTACAAAGAAGATATCAAAATGTTTGCAGAGATGGGATTTAAAGTCTATAGAATGTCTATTGCCTGGAGTCGTATATTTCCTAATGGTGATGATGAAACACCTAATGAAAGTGGTTTGGCTTTTTATGACAAGGTGTTTGATGAATGCCTTAAGTATGGCATAGAACCTTTAGTTACCTTATCTCATTATGAAACACCTTATAACTTAGCTAAGAAGTATGATGGCTGGAGAGATCGCAGATTAATTGGTTTCTTTGAAAAATATGTACGTACTGTTTTTACAAGATATAAGGGTAAGGTTAAGTATTGGTTAACCTTTAATGAAATTAATTCAGTATGGCATTTCCCTTTAATGGGTGCAGGTGTTTTAACACCACGTGAGAAGCTATCTAAAGCAGACTCTTATCAAATTGCTCATCATGAATTAGTAGCTAGTGCCTTAGCAGTGAAGATAGGACATGAAATTGATTCAGATAATAAAATTGGATGTATGGTACTAGGACTTGTAAGTTATCCAAGAACTTGCAACCCAGATGATGTCATTGCCACAATGGAAGAAGGAAGAAGAGGATTATTCTTTACTGACGTTCATATGAGAGGGAAATATCCTTCTTATACGATGAAAATGTTAGAACGAGAAAATATTCATACTGATATGGAAGAAGGCGATTTAGAAATCTTAAAGAATACCTGTGATTTCTTATCATTTAGCTATTATATGTCTAAATGTATTGCAAATAATCCAGAGGATTATGAAAAGGGAAAAGGAAATTTAACAACAGGGGTTAAAAATCCATACTTAAAAGAGAGTGAATGGGGGTGGCAAATAGATCCTCAAGGTTTACGTTATTTATTAAATATGTACTATGAGCGTTATGAGAAACCATTATTTATTGTTGAGAATGGTTTAGGTGCTGTAGATGAACTCGTTTTAACTGAAACGGGGGAATATACAGTAGAAGACGATTATAGAATTGCGTATTTAAAAGACCACTTAGCAGAGGTATGGAAGGCAATTCATTTAGATGGTGTAGACGTAATGGGATATACCTCATGGGGATGTATCGATTTAGTAAGTGCCTCTACAGCAGAAATGAAAAAACGTTATGGCTTTATATATGTAGACCGTAATAATGATGGTAGTGGAAGTTTAAAAAGATATCCGAAGAAATCTTTCTATTGGTATAAAGATTTAATTAAAGCTAACGGAATAATAGATTAGTATAGATAGACTAATCTATAGGAAGATAGAGTAAAAATCATATATAAGCAAAAAAGTCTTGAGTTAGATGTACTCAGGACTTTTTTGTTTGGAGCCATGTCAATAATTTGTGAGTTTTTATTTTTTATAGTAATGACAAATAAACTTGTCATTGACAAGAATAGTTGTCATTATTATAATATGAATATGACAAGTATACTTGTCAAGAGGAGGTGAATTATGCCATTACTTAATTGTGTAAAAAAGTATCGTGAAGAGAAAGGAATGAGTCAGACGGAGCTTGGTAAGTTATGTGGTGTATCGAGACAGACG
>JAHLFQ010000062.1 GCA_018883705.1 Candidatus Cellulosilyticum pullistercoris | reverse complement strand
GCAAAAAATATTGATGGCGTTTATGATAGCGATCCAAAAACAAATCCAGCTGCAAAAAAATATACACGTATTTCATGCCAAGAAATGTTACGTCAAAATCTAAAAGCAATTGATACAACAGCTGCTGCACTTTGTATAGAACAAAAATTACCAATAGTAGTTTTTGACCTAGGTGCAGAAAATAGTATTGTAAGAGTAGCTAGTGGAGATGAGATGGGAACAACAATATACATTGAAGGGTAATAAATAAGGAGGATATTAAAGTGAAACAAACATTAGCCAAATTTGAAGAGAAAATGAAAAAATCAATTGCATCTTTAGGTGATGATTATGCCACTATTCGTGCAGGACGTGCAAATCCACATGTGTTAGACCGCATTGTGGTAGATTACTACGGTGTAGCTACACCACTTCAACAGGTAGGTAATATTACAGTGCCAGAAGCACGTATTCTTCAAATTCAACCTTGGGAAAAAGCATTACTTAAAGCTATAGAGAAAGCTATTAATGAATCTGAAATAGGAATTAATCCAACAAATGATGGGAACGTTATTCGTCTTGTTTTCCCTGAGCTTACTGAAGAGCGTCGTAAAGATCTTACTAAAGATATTAAGAAAAAAGGTGAAACTTCTAAGGTTGCTATTAGAAATATTCGCCGTGATGCATTAGATACTTTTAAGAAGATGGAAAAGGCTAATGAAATAACTAAAGACGAAGTAGAATTAGCAGAAAAAGAAGTACAAAAGTTAACAGATAAATTTGTAGGTGAAATTGACACAATGGTTGAAAATAAAAGCAAGGAAATTTTATCTGTATAATAACTTATTGATTAAAAATTAATGAATAAGTGATACTCCTCTTTATATAGAGGAGTTTTTTAATAGGAGGAATCAAGATGACAGAGAGAAATATTCCTAGACATATTGCTATTATTATGGATGGGAATGGTAGATGGGCCAAGGAGAAAGGCTTACCAAGAAATGAGGGGCATAGAAGAGGAACGAAAGCACTTGAGAAGATCATTAGTTATGCTGATAAAATTGGGGTTGAGCATTTAACGGTTTATGCATTTTCTACTGAGAATTGGAAGAGACCCCAAGAAGAAGTAGAAGGCCTTATGAAACTGTTTGATCGATATTTGGATAAAGAACTTAAAAAAGTAGACAAAGATAATCATCGATTTAATGTAATTGGAGATCTGTATTCTAATGATATTCCAAGTAAGCTTAGAGAAAAAATTCTTCTTTTACAAAATAAAACTAAAGATAAATCAGGAATGTATTTTCATATGGCATTTAATTATGGTGGACGAGATGAAATCCTTAGAGCATGCAAAAAAATCATGAAAGATGTAGAAGAAGGTAAACTAAAAGGTGATGAGATGAATGAAGACCTTTTTTCTAGCTATTTAGATACCATAAATATACCGGATCCTGACCTTATGATTCGTACAAGTGGCGAAATACGCACAAGTAACTTCTTGCCTTGGCAATTAACTTATACAGAATTTTATTTTACCTCTTGCTTATGGCCTGATTTTACAACAAAAGAATTAGATAAGGCAATTGACGAATTTAACAGTAGAAAGAGAAGATTTGGTAAGAGCGAATAGGAGGAAAGTATGTGATTACAAGAATAATGACTTCGGTTATTGGTATACCCCTAGTTATTGCTATTATTATTGCAGGTAACCCATGGCTTCAATATGTTATCATGGCAGTAAGCCTTATTGCAATGTATGAAATTTATCATGTCATTAAAACGAGACATAAGCCTATTGTATTCTTAGGATACGGTGCAGTTATTGTGCATTATTTAGCTTTTGATTTTGTTATGACACATTATTCTATTTATATGACGATGGTTACAATGCTTGCATTGACCATTTTAGTCATTCAATATCCCAAATACTCCATAACGGACGTAGCACTTACATTATTTCCTATTATTTATGTGAGTCTGTTATTTAGTTTTATTATTTTATTAAGAGATGTAAAGGATGGGCATTTCTGGGTATGGTTAATTGCTATTAGTGCATGGGGCTGTGATACTTTTGCATACTTTACCGGAAAAGCAATTGGAAAACATAAATTAGCGCCACAGTTAAGTCCTAAGAAAACTGTTGAAGGAAGTATTGGCGGAGTCATTGGGGCTGGAGTCATTGGTTATGTTTATACTGTGATTTTTACACACTATAGTGCACTTATTGTAAGAGAACAAGTTATTTGGGTAGTGACTACTGTCATGTTAGGCGCACTCATATCTCAAGTAGGAGATTTAGCCGCATCAGCTATTAAACGTTATTTTAATCAGAAAGATTATGGGTATATTTTACCTGGACACGGTGGAATTTTAGATCGATTTGACAGTTTTTTATTTGTAGCACCAGTGATTTATATCATAGTTATTTTAATACAGAATACTATTGGATAGGAGTAGAATGAGATGACAAAGAAAGTAGTTATTTTAGGTTCA
This sequence comes from Candidatus Cellulosilyticum pullistercoris, assembly GCA_018883705.1. Lineage (GTDB taxonomy): Bacteria > Bacillota > Clostridia > Lachnospirales > Cellulosilyticaceae > Cellulosilyticum > Cellulosilyticum pullistercoris. The sequence goes on along the minus strand of JAHLFQ010000062.1, from coordinate 13,169 downwards.
ACAGGTTCAATTGGAACACAAACCCTTGATGTTATTAAACATAATCAAGATATAGAGGTTGTTGGGTTAACTGCCAATAGTCGTATTGACTTATTAGAAGAGCAAATAAAACAATTTAGACCTAAGATTGTATGTGTTATGCATGAAGATAAGGCTAGAGTATTAAAAGATAGATTAGACAGTCAAAGTATTGACGTAGAAGTAGTTTGTGGAGTGAAAGGACTTAGTACAGTAGCTACAATAGAAGAAGTAGATATAGTTGTAACAGCTGTTGTAGGTATGATAGGGCTTATTCCTACCATCGAAGCAATTAAAGTAGGAAAAACAATTGCGCTTGCCAATAAAGAAACACTTGTTACGGCAGGAGAATTAGTTATGCATTTAGCCAAAGAGAAAAATGTATCGATCTTACCTGTTGATAGTGAGCATTCAGCTATTTTTCAGTGCTTACAAGGAAATACGCATCAAAGTATTGACAAGCTTATTTTAACAGCATCAGGTGGGCCTTTTAGAACTTTTTCAAAGGATGAATTAAAGAAAGTCACTGTAGAACAAGCCCTTAAGCATCCTAACTGGGTAATGGGTAGTAAAATTACTATTGATTCAGCTACCCTTATGAATAAAGGACTTGAAGTGATTGAAGCAAAACATTTATTTGATGTGGATCCTTCACAAATTGATGTGGTGGTACATAAAGAAAGTATCATTCACTCAATGGTAGCTTATCAAGATGGTTCTACAATTGCACAATTAGGAATGCCAGATATGCGCCATCCTATTGCATATGCCTTATACTATCCAGAAAGAAGAGTTTCTGAGTATATTAAAAAATTAGATTTAGTTGCAATAGGTAGTTTATCTTTTGAAGCACCTAGAAAAGATGATTTCCCTTGTTTACAGTTAGCTTATGATGCGCTGGAAATAGGTGGGACAATGACAGCAGTTCTTAATGCAGCTAATGAAGAAGTTGTTGCAAGCTTTTTAAATAAGCAAATTAGTTTTATGCAAATTCCTGAAATTATTCATACAGTCATGGATAAGCACATATGTATAAATAGGCCAAGTTTAGAGCAAATATTAGAGTGTGACAGATGGGCTAGAGAATATAGTAGGGAGCAGGTGGCTAAATGTTATTAATGGTGATCATCTTTTTATTAATGTTTACAGTGATTGTTGTGGCGCATGAATGGGGACATTATATTACAGCTAAAAAATGTGGCGTTTTAGTACATGAGTTTGCTGTAGGTATGGGACCTATACTTTGGTCAAAGCAAGCAGGTGAAACGTTATACTCTATACGATTATTTCCTATTGGTGGCTTTTGTAGAATGGAAGAAGAAGAGGGTGAAAGTAAGAATCCAAGAGCGATGTCATCTAAAAAGCCTTGGCAAAAGCTTCTAATTGTAGGTGCAGGGGCTATTATGAATTTCATTTTAGCATGGGTACTAGCTAGTATTTTGGTAGGTTATACTGGAGTGGGTACTAATGTAGTTGCCACTATAGAACCCAATTCACCAATGGCTGAATCAGGGATTGTAGTTGGAGATAGGATTATTGCTATTGATGGGAATAAGATTAAGAACTTAAGTGATGTGCGTGAAATGTTAACAAGTGAGCCAAAAGTCTATACTTTTTCAATTAAACATGACGGCGAAAAAAAAGATGTAATAGTGACATCTCGTATCATGGGGGATGAAACAAGCCCTAGATTTGGATTTACTGTTGAAAAGAGTCACTTTAATATTTGGCAGAATATTAAAATGGGATTCCTTTATATGATTTCAATCATCGCTATGGTTTGGGAGTCATTATTAGGCTTAATATCAGGTGCCATAGGATTTGATCAAATGGCAGGAATTGTAGGTGTAGTTGATGTAGGGAGCAAAGTATGGGACTCTAGTATGGAAGCAGGAGGGGTAAATTTAGCGATCATGAGTATGGTGCAAATGGCTGCATTATTATCTGCTAATCTAGGCGTTGTTAATTTACTTCCGTTACCTGCATTGGATGGAGGAAGGATTTTCTTTATTCTTATTGAAATGATTAGAGGAAAAGCCATTCCACCAGAAAAAGAGGGTGCTGTTCATTTTATTGGAATGATATTATTGATGCTTTTGACAGTAGTTGTTTTATATAATGATATCATGAGATTAAGAGGTTAAGAGAATGATGTATACGAGAGAAGAAACAAGAAAAGTTATGGTAAGGGATATAGCTATTGGAGGTGGAAATCCGATAGTTATTCAATCTATGACAAATACAAAAACACAAGATGTAGAGGCGACAGTAAAGCAAATTTTGGAACTTGAAGAAGCAGGTTGCCAAATTGTGCGTGTCGCTGTGCCACATGAAGAAGCAGCTAAGGCGATTGAAAAAATTGTGCCACGTATTCATATTCCACTTGTAGCAGATATTCATTTTGATTATCGACTTGCACTTATGGCTATTGAAAATGGTATTAATAAATTACGTATTAATCCAGGAAATATTGGGCGTGTAGAGCGTGTACAAACAGTAGTGGAAAAAGCCAAAGCTTATGGCATTCCTATACGTATTGGAGTCAATTCAGGTTCAATTAGCAAAGAAAATCTTAAAAAATATGGCGGTGTCAATGCAGAATCTATGGTAGAAAGTGCAAGTGAACATATCCGTATTTTGGAGGCATTAGATTTTAGGGATATTGTCGTTTCACTTAAAGCTTCCAATGTTCCTTTGGCAATTGAAACTTATACCACATTTGCTAAGCGTTATAATTATCCACTTCATGTAGGCATTACTGAAGCAGGAACACTATATAAGGGAACCATTAAATCATCTGTTGGGCTTGGAGCTATTTTATCAAGAGGAATAGGGGATACAATTCGTGTCTCTCTTTCAGATGATCCGATTAAAGAGATTGAATGTGCGCAAAATGTACTACAATCTTTAGGTTTAGGTCAATATGGTGTAGAGATTATTTCTTGTCCAACGTGCGGCAGAACAGAAGTAGGTCTTATTGAACTTGCCAATAAAGTGGAAGCTGCTACGAAGCATCTTAAGAAAAATATCAAAATTGCTGTAATGGGCTGTGTAGTAAATGGACCAGGTGAAGCAAGAGAAGCTGATATTGGTATTGCAGGTGGTAGAGGTGAAGGGCTTATTTTTAAAAAAGGTGAGATTCTTAAAAAAGTTAAAGAAGACGAGCTTTTTAATGCTTTTATAGAAGAAGTCAATAAGCTATAGACACAATAGCACTGTATAAAGGCTTGATTTTTATAAGTAAACCTAGTATAATTAGTTATTATAATCATGAATGTGTTGGAAAGAGTGGGTTTTTACCCACTCTTTCATATTGTTTAGATGTATATATATTGAAATTTATGTCAAACTATAGGATAAGAAAGGATGACAGCATGAATAAAAAGCAAATTGTTGAAACCGTTGAAAATTATCTAGAGCCTATTCTTGAGGAATTACAAATTGCACTTGTAGATGTAGAGTATGTTAAAGAAGGGCCAAACTATTATTTAAGAATATACATTGATAAAGAAGGCGGGGTGAACATTAAAGACTGTCAAACAACAAGTCGTGCCATTGAAAAAGTATTAGATGAAAAAGATTTTATTAAAGAAGCCTATAATTTAGAAGTAAGTTCACCAGGACTTGATCGCATATTAAAAAAGGACAAAGAGTTTAAGTACTTTAATGGAAGATTAGTAGATGTGAAGCTTTATAAAGCAGTTGAGGGTGAAAAACACTATACAGGAACATTGGTGAATAAAACAGATGAAATGCTTTATATAGAAGATGAAGGAACTACAATGGAGTTTGAGATGAAAAATGTAGCGGTTGTCAGATTGGCTATCACATTTTAAGTTATTTTTAGAGGAGGATAAAAATGAATCAAGATTTTATTATGGCAATTGACCAAATTGCTAAGTCAAAAGGAATTAATAAGGAAAAACTAATTGATGCTATTAAGCAATCTATTGAAGTAGCATGCAAAAAGCATTTTGGACTCAGTGCAAGTAGCAAACAAAATCTTAAGATTAATATTGATGAAACAACAGGTGATGTACAAGTATATGCAGCAAAAACTGTTGTACCAGATGATGAAGTCATAAATGAATTATTAGAAATTGGAATTTCTGAGGCTAGAGAAATTAATAGATTAGTAGAGCTTGAAGATGTCATCGATGTTGAAATTACACCAAGAAATTTTGGACGTATTGCGGCACAAAACGCAAAACAAGTTGTTATTCAGAAGATAAAAGAAGCAGAAAGACAAATGGTATACGAAGAATATAGTGTTAAGCTAAATGACATTATTAGAGGTAAAGTTTTACGACAAGAAAAAAATGGTTATATTGTACAGCTTGATTTTACAGAAGCGTCTTTACCAGCAACAGAAGCTATGCCAAATGATAACTTCGATAAGCAAATGGAACAAGGTGAAGGAATGACTGGCTATAAGGCGTTCTATTTACTTAATGTAAGAGATTTCAATAAAAATGAAAATAAACCAGAAGGTAAATCTAAAAATGTAGGTGCTCAGGTTATTGTATCTCGTACACATCCAGAACTTGTTAAGCGTTTATTTGAACAAGAAGTTGTAGAAATCAAAGATGGTACTGTCGTTGTTAAAAGTATTGCTAGAGAAGCTGGCTCAAGAAGTAAAATTGCTGTATATTCAAATGATCCAATGGTAGACCCAGTAGGTGCATGTGTTGGAGAAAAAGGAAAGCGTATCAACAATATTGTTGAAGAACTCAATGGTGAAAAAATTGATGTGGTACACTGGAATGAAGATCCAAAAGAATTTATTAAAGAAGCGTTAAGTCCTGCCAAAGTACTTGAAGTTGAATTAGATGAAACAAATGGTGAACGCAGTGCAAAAGTAATTGTACCATCGAATATATTAACACTTGCTATTGGTAAGGGTGGACAAAATGTTCGTTTAGCAGCAAAACTTACTGGATGGAAAATTGATATTAAAAGTGTTAATGTAAATGAAGAAGTAGGGGAGTAGTTATATGAAACCAAGAAAAATTCCTTTGCGTAAATGTACGGGTTGTAATGAAATGAAGAATAAGAAAGAAATGATTCGTATTGTAAGAGATCAAGAAGGTAACTTTTCTTTAGATTTTAATGGTAAGAAGCCTGGAAGAGGTGCTTATATCTGTCCAGATGAAGCATGTCTTGCTAAAGCAGAAAAAAACAAAGGTTTAGAACGTTCTTTTAAAGCTTCTGTTGACCCTAGTATTTATGTACAATTAAGGAAAGAACTTGAGAGCTATGATGGAAAATAGAATTTATCAAATGATTGCATTAAGTCAAAAAGCAAGAAAACTGGTTGCTGGAGAATTCGCTTGTAAACAAGCAGTACTTGAGAATGAAGCACTTTTGGTTATTGTGGCGACGGATGCATCCAAGAACACAAAGAAGTTATTTAACGATAAAGCAGGTTATCGTCAAATTCCTTGTGTGGAATGGGGAACAAAGGAAAAGCTGGGTAATATACTTGGGAAGGAGCCTCGTGCAGTCATTGCTGTAGTGGATATCAATTTTGCAACGAAGATCAGCCAGATGATAAGAAATAGAGAATAACATTTGGAGGTAGATGTATGTCAAAAGTCAGGGTATATGAAGTAGCTAAACAATTAAATATTTCAAGTAAAGAAATAATGGATAAATTAAAAGAGTATGGTTTTGAAATACATAGCCATATGAGTACTTTAGAAGATGAAGAAGCTCAGTTAATTATCGGTTATTATAATGAAATGAATAGAGAAACTGAAGATACACAAGAAGTAGTAGCTGAAGAAATGGTTCAGCCTACTAAAGAAGATGAAATACTATCAACTCAATCAAATAATGTAGCTGAAGTAACAACAAAGAAGAATAAAAAGAAAAAAAAGCAGAAAGGAATTAAAGAAACGAAGCCTATGAATAATCAAACAACACGAGATGTAGAATTAGTAGATGACATTAAGGTAATTCAATTACCACCAACCGTTTCAATCAAAGACTTTGCAAGTCTTTTAAATGTAGCGCCAACAGAAATTATTAAAACATTAATGAAGAGAGGGATTATTGCAAACATCAATCAAGAAATTGAATATGAATTAGCCTCTGAAATTGCTGAAACTTATGATGTCATTGTAGAACCAGAAGAAGAAAAAGATGTGATGGAAGAAGTTTTTGGTGAAGTCATTGATGATGAAAAAGATTTAGAAAAACGTCCTCCAGTAGTTGTTGTAATGGGGCATGTTGACCATGGTAAAACATCTTTACTAGATGCTATTCGTTCAACTCACGTTACAACAGGAGAAGCTGGTGGGATTACACAACATATCGGTGCTTCATCTGTGAGCTTAAATGGCCAAAAAATCACATTCTTAGATACACCAGGACATGAGGCATTCACAGCAATGCGTATGCGTGGTGCAAAAGTTACTGATATTGCAATTCTAGTTGTTGCAGCTGATGATGGTGTTATGCCGCAAACAATTGAGGCAATTAACCATGCTAAAGCAGCTAACGTACAAATTATTGTTGCAATGAATAAAATTGATAAACCAAGTGCAAATCCAGACCGCGTAAAACAAGAGCTTGCTGACCAAGGTCTTATTGTAGAAGACTGGGGTGGAGATACTATCTGTGTTCCTGTATCAGCACTTAAGCATGAAGGAATTGATAACCTTTTAGAGATGGTTCTTCTTGTTGCAGAGATGGGCGATTTAAAAGCAAACCCAAGACGTAAAGCACGTGGTACAATCATTGAAGCACAACTTGATAAGGGACGTGGTCCAGTTGCTACAGTACTTGTTCAATCAGGAACATTACAAGTAGGTGATCCAATTGTAGCTGGTTCAGCTTATGGCCGTGTAAGAGCCATGATAGATAGTAAAGGTAAACAAGTTAAAAAAGCAACACCATCTACACCAGTAGAAATTTTAGGTCTTTCAGAAGTACCAGTTGGTGGAGATATGTTCTATGTAGCTAATAGTGATAAACAAGCACGTCAAGTTGCAGAACGTATTAAAGCACAAGGTAGAGTACAAATGATTGGTCAAACACCAAATAAAGTTTCTCTAGATGATTTATTCTCACAAATTCAAGAAGGTAAAATGAAAGAACTTAATATTATTATTAAGGCAGATGTTCAAGGTTCTGTTGAAGCAGTTCGTCAAAGCTTAGAAAAATTAAGTAATGAGGAAGTAAGAATCCGAACAATTCATGGTGGTGTAGGAACTATTACTGAGTCTGATGTACAGCTTGCATCTGCATCAGGAGCAATTATTATCGGATTTAACGTAAGACCAGAAACAGCAACAAAAGCTTATGCTGAGAGAGAACAAGTAGATGTTCGTTTATACCGTGTTATTTATAACGCAATTGATGATATTAAAGCGGCTATGAAAGGTATGCTCGACCCAGAATTTGTTGAAAAAGTAATAGGTCATGCAGAAATTAGACAAACATTTAAAGTATCTGGTTTAGGTACAATTGGTGGTGCCTATGTAACAGATGGTAAACTTGTAAGAAATGCTGGTGTACGTATTGTACGTGATGGTATTGTTGTATATGAAGGAAATCTTGCATCACTTAAACGTTTTAAAGACGATGCTAAAGAAGTTGCTACAAACTATGAATGTGGTGTTATGTTTGAAAAATACAATGATATTAAAGAAGGCGATATTGTAGAAGCTTTCATTATGGAAGAAGTTCCTAGATAAAGTTGACTTAAGAAGGATGTGAAATAATGGCAAGCCAAAGATTGACTAGGATTAATGAAGAAATGAGAAAAGAGATTTCTGAAGTTATTCGTACTGAAGTTAAAGATCCTGCCGTACAAAATGTTATGATTAGTGTAGTAGGAGTCGATACAACTAATGATTTAAAAACAGCTAAAGTATATATTAGTGTACTTCAAGAAAATAAAAAGCAAGAAGTTTTGACTGCATTAGTAAAAGCGCAAGGGTACATTAGAAGAGAAATTGCAAGAAGAATCAATTTAAGAAATACGCCAGAATTATTATTTAAATTAGATGAATCAATCGAACGCGGTATTGAGATGTCAAAACTTATTAATGATGTTATGGCGAAAGATAGTGATCATTAATGAAAAATATAATGATTAACGCAATAAAAGATTCTAAAGGAATAGTTTTAGGAGCTCATATCAATCCAGATGGAGATGCTGTGGGCGCTCTTGTAGGAATGGCCACGTTATGTGGCTTTCTACATATTCCGTATCAAGTGATGCTTGAAAATGTGCCAGAAAATTTTAAGGAACTTCTTGAAGATATTGAGCTAAATGATACAGTTACAATTGATTATGATACATTTATCAGTGTAGATTGTGGAGATGTAGACCGACTTGGAAAATATAAAGGACTATTTGAACAGGCAGCAGTAACAATTAATATTGATCATCATGAGACGAACACCTATTTTGCAGATTTAAATGAAGTGCATGCAGACGCATCTTCAAGTTGTGAAGTCGTTTATGAGATTATCAAAGAAGCTAAGTGTCCACTTACTCAATCTCTTGTATCAGGTCTTTATACAGGAATTCTAACGGATACAGGTGGGTTTATGCATCCTTGCACAAGTGCACGTACGCATCAGATAGTTGCTGAGTTATTACAAGTACCTTTTGACTTTACAAAAATTTACTATAATCAGATGGTTGCAAAATCTGAGATAGCTACCATTATGGAATCAGTTGCCATTGGTCATTTAAGTAAATTGAACAATAAAAGTATGTATTTGGCCTATGTTACAGCTGAAGAAATGAAGGAAAAGGGTGCTACAAAAGAAGACTTGGGAAGTATTGTAAGTCAAGTTAAAAATATTAAAGGGTGTGAAGTAGCTATCTTTATCTATCCGATTGAAGAAGAAAAATATAAAGTGAGTTTTCGAAGTAATGCACCTTATGACGTGGCTAAGATTGCTACAATTTTTGGTGGTGGAGGACATATTAGAGCAGCTGGAGCTACTTTAAATGGTACTTTGGAACAAGTGATTGAGCACGTTTGTAAGGCACTTAATTCTGAATCATAAGATAAACGTGAAAGGATTAGCATGATAAACGGAATTATCAATATTTATAAGAAAAAAGGATATACCTCTCATGATGTTGTCGCTAAGGCAAGAGGTATTCTAAGAGAAAGAAAAATAGGACATACAGGGACATTAGATCCAGATGCTGAAGGGGTATTACCTTTATGTATTGGTGCAGCAACTAAAGCGGTTCCTTATCTGTCAGATGTAGATAAATGTTATGAAGCAGAAGTTATTTTAGGAATGACAACGACTACAGAAGATGCTACTGGTGAACCTGTAGAATGTTATGAAGTAAATGTGACAAAGGAAAGTATAGAAAAGGTGGTTCAATCCTTTGTTGGAGATTACATTCAAACGCCTCCTATGTATTCAGCTATTAAAGTTAATGGAGTAAGACTATATGAGCTTGCTAGACAAGGTATTGTTGTGGATAGACCTAGTAGAACGGTTACCATTTATTCATGTGATATCATTGAATGGATAGATGAAAAACGCTTTAGAATCAGGGTACACTGCTCTAAAGGGACTTATATTCGTACCTTATGTACAGATATTGGAAAAGCACTAGGATGTGGTGCACATATGGGTTATTTACTTAGAACTCAGGTAGGTGTTTTTTCACTAGAGGATAGTATCACATTAGAGGAATTAGAAAGTCAGAAAGCAGACTTATCACCACATATAAGGACATTAGAGGTTCTTTTTAGTGATTATAAAAAGTTTACAGTAAATCAATTAGGTAAGAAGCTACTAGATAATGGAAATGCCTTATCGATGAAGCATATTGTTGAACAAATAGATTGTTCAGCACAAGAACTAGTTCGAGTATATGACGAAAAAAATCATTTTGTGGCACTGTATAAATGGAATAACACAAAAAATATCCTTGAAGTTGAACGTATGTTTCAAACATCTTAAAACCACCTATTAAGGTGGTTTTTTTATTAAAGAGAAAATATAATTTTACTTTGATGAAAAGAAGGATGCATGGTATGGTAAAAAAGGTAGAAAGAATTCATGTTATGAGGTGTAAAAATGCAGTATATTTATGGAACTGCTGATGTTACAAGACATAAGAAAAGTGTCGTTGTACTCGGTAATTTTGATGGTGTGCATAAAGGACATCAAAAATTATTCGAAATTGCTAAATATGAAGCTCGCAAAAATGAGCTTGAAACAGTTGTCTTTTCATTTTATCCACATCCAACATGGGTAATTGGAAATAAACGTAAATCTCTTCTCATGTCTAGAAGAGATAAAAAACAAATGATTGAACATTTAGGTTTAGATGTTCTTGTTGAATATCCTTTTACAGAAGCATTTGCAAATAGTAGTCCAGAAGAATTTTTTACAGAAGTACTTATTAAAAAGTTAAATGTAAGTGTTTTAGTTGTAGGAAGTAATTATTATTTTGGAAAAGATAAAGCAGGGAATCCTGAATTTCTTAAAAAGCTAGGTAAGCAATATGGTGTAGAAGTACATGTCGTGGAGGCTGTTATGACAGAAGGTAAAATGATTTCTAGTTCTAAGATTAGAAGTCTTATTCTAGAAGGAAAAATTGAAGAGGCCAATGAAATGTTAGGTCATCCTTATATGGTGGTAGGAAGAGTCGTACAAGGAAAGATGCTTGGTCGTACATTGGGATTTCCAACGATTAACTTAATTGCGGACCCAGACCGCGTTTATCCACCCAATGGAGTATATGTTACTAAAGTAAAGTTATATTCTAAAGTATATTTGGGTATAACTAATATAGGATTTAATCCCACTGTATCTGGGAAAAGAAAAATGATAGAAACACATCTAATAGATTTTAATCAGTCTATATATGACGAAGAGGTAGAAATTCATTTTTATCATTTTATTAGACCAGAGAAGAAGTTTGAAAATATTGAAGCTCTTAAGAAGCAGATTGCGTATGATACAGAGCAAGCCCAACATTTTTTTAATAGCACAATAAACGAGATTGCAAAATAAAAAAAATTGTGCTATACTTATACATGTTGTATACCATTACTCAGAGTAGGGACGCTCCGACCCATTCTTGGTAATTGGCATAAATAAATTTTAGGAGGAATTAAAAATGACTAAAGATCGTAAACAAGAACTTATTGCAAAATATGGTAGAGGAACAAATGATACTGGTTCTCCAGAAGTTCAAATTGCTTTATTAACAGAAAGAATCAATCATTTAACAGAGCACTTAAGAACTCACAAAAAAGACCACCACTCTCGTCGTGGTTTATTAATGATGGTAGGTAAAAGAAGAGGTCTTCTTGACTACTTAATCAAAACTGATATTGAAAGATACCGTGCAATTATTGCAGAGCTTGGAATCAGAAAATAGTAAAACAAGGGGCGGAGTATTCCGCCCTTTTTTACCATTAACTTACTTTTTCTGATGAGAGAAGATTTATTTTGTGCAATGTTATAATTGACTTCATCTAGGAGGTCCACTATAAGATTGCGCAACGATACTTTCTCTTCAAAACAAGTAAGTTAAAGTTATAAATAGATTTGAGAGGAGAAATAAATATGGTAAAAAATTATTCAACCATGCTAGCTGGAAGAGAACTTTCAGTTGAGATTGGTAAAGTTGCAGGGCTTGCAAATGGTGCTGCAATGGTTAAATATGGTGAAACTGTCATTTTAGCAACAGTTGTTGCTGCAGAAGAACCTAAAGAAGGTATTGATTTCTTTCCTTTAAGTGTAAACTATGAGGAAAAATTCTATGCTGTAGGAAGATTACCTGGAGGTTATATCAAACGTGAGTCAAGACCTTCAGAAAAAGCGATTTTAACATCAAGAGTGATTGATAGACCAATGCGTCCATTATTCCCTAAAGATTATCGCAATGATGTAGTGATTACAACGACTGTTATGTCAGTGGACCAAGATTGTAGCCCAGAAGTAACAGCTATGATTGCAGCTTCTTTAGTAGTAGACATTTCAGATATTCCATTTGCAGGGCCAGTTGGTTCTGTTCAAGTTGGGTTAGTAGATGGGCAGCTTGTATTTAATCCAAATCAAGAGCAACGACAAGTATCTGATATGGCTCTTACTGTATCTTCATCAAAAGATAAAGTGATGATGATTGAAGCAGGTGCTAATGAAGTACCAGAAGATATCATGTATGATGCTATTATGAAAGCACATGAATTCAACCAACAAGTTGTTAAATTTATTCAAGAAATTAAAGATGACTGTGGTAAAGAGAAAAATACAGATTATGTAAAATTTGCTGTACCAGATGAAATTTACAAGGAAATTACTTCTCATATAGGTGATGAGGCTATGGAAAATGCCGTATTTACTGATGATAAACAAGTAAGAGAAGTACAGTTAAAAGTTTTAAAAGAAAAAGTTGTGGAAGCATTAACAGAAGCTGGAAAAGAAGAAGAACTTGTGTACCTTGAAGATGCTTTCTATCAATTTGAAAAGAAAACAGTAAGACGTATGATTTTAAAAGGACATAAACGTCCAGATGGTCGTAAGTTAGATGAAATCAGACCGCTTTCTGCTGAAGTAGATCTATTACCACGTGTACACGGAACAGGTCTTTTCACTAGAGGGCAAACACAAGTGCTTACAACAACAACTCTAGCAGCATTATCGGAAATGCAAACATTAGATGGCTTAGACGACTTAGAAGTTTCTAAACGTTATATGCATCATTATAATTTCCCACCTTATTCAGTAGGAGAAGCAAGATCACCACGTGCACCGGGTCGTCGTGAAATTGGACATGGCGCTTTAGCTGAGAGAGCGCTTATACCAGTACTACCAACAGAAGCAGAATTCCCATATGCAATTCGTACAGTATCTGAAGTACTTAGTTCAAATGGATCGACTTCACAAGCAAGTATCTGTGGTTCTACTTTATCTTTAATGGCAGCAGGTGTTCCTATTAAAGCACCAGTTGCGGGTATTTCAGTAGGACTTGTAACAGGAGAAACCGATGAAGATTTTGTTCTTCTTACAGATATCCAAGGGCTTGAAGATTTCTTCGGAGATATGGACTTTAAAGTAGGTGGAACACACAAAGGTATTACAGCCATTCAAATGGATATGAAGATTCAAGGATTAACACCAGAAATTATTAAAGGTGCTTTAGAAAA
>JAHLFQ010000061.1 GCA_018883705.1 Candidatus Cellulosilyticum pullistercoris | reverse complement strand
TGGTATCTAGATCTTAGAAGATTTGGTGGTACTCGTCATGCAGGATTTGGATTAGGTTTCGAAAGATTAGTTATGTACTTAACAGGTATGAGCAATATTAGAGACGTTATTCCTTTCCCAAGAACAACAGGATCAGCTGAATTCTAAGAATAGATCATTAACATGTAGTTAAAAAAGGATAGTTCATTAACCTTTTTAGGGTAAATGGACTATCTTTTTATATGTACAGCTACACTCAAATAATATACAAATAAGACTACGAAATGGTAGACAGACCTGTTATAATAAAGGATGACATTAAACAAGGAGTTGAAAATATGTACAAACTTATAGCAATAGATATGGATGGAACATTACTTCGTGAAGATAAAACCATTTCAGATAAAACAAAAAATATGATTAAAAAAGCCATTGAAAAAGGTGTTAAAATCGTTTTAGCGTCAGGACGACCTATTGAGGGTCTTGAACGTTATTTAGAAGAACTTCAATTAGTAACGGAAGATGACTTTGTCATGAGTTTTAATGGAAGTATCATTCAAAACGTTAAAACAAAAGCTGTTATTTCTAAAAATATTTTAAAGGGTAGAGACTTAAAAGTACTTTACAATCTTTCTAAAGAAATCGGTGTTAATATTCATGCCTTTACAAAGCAAGGGTGTGTCACACCAAGTATGAATGAATATAGCCAGTTAGAAGGGCGTATCAATGGAATAGAAGTACATGAAATCGACTTTAATACCATTGATGATGAAGAAGATGTCATTAAAGTTATGTTTATTGACCCTGAACCTATTTTAACAGCGGCTATAGAAAAAATACCTGAAAATGTTTACAAGGACTTTACGATAGTAAGAAGTGCACCTTATTTCTTAGAGTTTTTAAATAAGGCATCTAGTAAAGGAACAGGTGTAAAGGCACTCTCAGAATACTTAGGTATTAAAAGAGAAGAAGTCATCTGTATTGGTGATGCAGGGAATGATTTAGATATGATTCAATTTGCAGGTCTTGGCGTTGCTATGGGGAATGCCTTCGAAGAGGTAAAAGCAGTTGCAGATTATGTGACTTTAGATAATGACTCAGATGGGGTTGCACATGTTATTGAAAAATTTATTACAATCAGTTAAAATAGGTGTAAAATAAATCAATTTTAGGAGGAAGCGAATGGACGTAGACGAGGATATTATAGTTAGAGAGATGAATGAGGAGGATGCCGAAAGATTAGATTTATTAATGGCAAAGCCTGCTGGCATTCAATCTATTTATAAATCCTATTTAGAGGAAACCACCTGTGGTCAGTGTGAATATATTGTACTTTATTGTAAAGGTCAATTAGCTGGCTTTGGAAAATTAGACTGGAAGAGTAGCTACGAGGACTTCGATGAAATAGGAATACCTGAGATTAAAGGTATGCAAATTCTTGAAGCCTATAGAAATATGGGGCTAGCTAATCATCTTATGAATAAACTAGAAGAAAAAGCTGCATTACGTAGTGAGTATTGTGGGATAGGAGTAGGACTAGCAGATACTTATGAGCCTGCACAAAAATTAGTAGCAGAGCGTGGTTATGAACCAGATGGTAAAGGTGTTTTCTACATTGAGCCAGAAGCCGTCCAAGATGAACTTGAAGTGGATGACTATCAAGCATTAATGATGATTAAAAAAGTAAAATAAAGATAAAAAGATGCAAGTAAGCCTTGCATCTTTTTTTGTATTCTAAATAGTTATTTACAAATGAGTACTAAATAATTTTAGTAGTCCAATCTTCTACGTTCCATATGTCTGTTACGAAGCTTTCATAGAAGTAAGGTTCATGACAGACAAGGACAACGGTTCCTTTAAATTCTCGGATAGCTTTTTCAAGTTCATCTTTTGCTTCTGGATCTAAATGGTTTGTAGGCTCATCTAGAATAAGAAGATTTTGTTCTTCCATTAAGATTTTACATAAACGTACCTTGGCATTCTCACCACCAGATAAAACTTTCATTGGACTAGTGATGTGGTCAGTTGTTAAGCCACATTTAGCAAGTGCTGTACGTACTTCATGATTGGTCATAGAAGGGTAGAGATCCCAAATTTCTTCTAAAGCTGTCTTTTTATTGTCTCTTGAATCTTCTTGTTCAAAGTAACCATATTTGACATTCTCACCAAATTCTACTTTACCTGAAATAGGTGGAATAATACCAAGAAGTGTCTTAAGAAGGGTAGATTTACCTAATCCATTGACACCACAAATAGCGACTTTTTGACCACGTTCTAATTTGAAGCTAAGTGGACTGGTTAGAGGTTCTGTATAACCAATCACTAAATCCTCAGCTTCAATTAAGAAACGGCTTGGTGCCTTATAAGGTTTAAAATTAAAGATTGGTTTTGGTTTTTCGTGTATTTTTTCAATACGTTCCATTTTATCGAGTTGCTTTTGACGACTTCGTGCCATACCTGTAGTAGCAACGCGTGCTTTATTACGTGCAATAAAGTCTTCGAGTTTATCAATTTCTTTTTGTTGACGTTCAAAGGCTTGTTCTTGTTGACGTTTTTTAAGTTCGTAGATGCGTTGAAACTCATCATAGTTTCCTACATAACGTGTAAGTTCGCAGTTTTCCACGTGGTAGATAAGGTTACATACCTCATTTAAGAATGGAATGTCGTGAGAAACTAAGATAAATGCATTTTCGTAATTTTGAAGATAGCGTTTAAGCCATTCGATGTGATTTTCATCTAAGTAGTTTGTAGGCTCATCAAGGATTAGAATACTTGGATTTTGAAGTAAAAGCTTCGTTAAAAGTACTTTAGTTCTTTGACCACCACTAAGCTGATCTACCATACGTTCAAGACCAATATCCATAAGACCTAAGCCTTGAGCAACTTCATCTATTTTAGAATCTAGAGTATAGAAAGAACTACTGTCTAGAATGTTTTGAATCTCTGCGGCATCTTCCATCATCTTATTCATTTCATCTTCTGAGGCCTCACCTACATTTTCATATATAGTAAGCATTTCTTTTTCCATTTCAAAAAGATGATTAAAAGCAAGTCTTAAATTATCACGAATGGTAGTACCAGGCTGAAGAACAGCATGCTGATCTAAGTAACCTACTGATACACGGTTAGACCACTCGATTTTTCCTTCATCTGGCATGAGCTTTCCTGTAATAATATTTAAAAAGGTTGATTTACCCTCACCATTTGCCC
Organism: Candidatus Cellulosilyticum pullistercoris; assembly: GCA_018883705.1. Classification (GTDB taxonomy): domain Bacteria; phylum Bacillota; class Clostridia; order Lachnospirales; family Cellulosilyticaceae; genus Cellulosilyticum; species Cellulosilyticum pullistercoris. The sequence continues at coordinate 1,410 of JAHLFQ010000061.1, read as the reverse complement.
CTACCAAAGCAACATGTTCACCCTTTAATAAACGAAAGGAAACATTTTCAAGAATGCTTCGTGAACCGAAGCCATGGGTAACATTTTTTACATTTAATATACTCATTTCCTTCTCCTTTTGTTTTAGCGTTCTGTTTTATCATAATAGAAATCTGAAAAAAAGTATAGTGTTTATTCTTGTAAATACGACATAAGTAGAAAAAGTGAACTAATTTTAGGATAAGTAAATAATTTTTTGAACTCTTGTGGATATATTTTAAAGGATTGACATTTGGTGTAAAATGAAAAGGTAGAATATAAAGAAAGAGAGATTAAAAAAGTGACAGTTATAATGAAAGGTAAGGAACATGACCTTAGATTAGCTAATAAACTAAGAGAAGCTTTTATCAAACGTTATGAAAGTAACGAAAGAGAATTTGAGGAGCTGATAAATAGTTTAGGAGATAACTGTTTAGAACGCCTCATTCATCGTTTAAAAGGTGAAAAAGAAATCAACATCTATAGAGATTATAATGCTCTTAAAAAAGTTGCTGAAACTGTAAAAACAAACTATACAAAAGAAGTTTATAAATTCATACTTGAGATAGATGATGCAAGAGCATGGATTAATGATAATGGGAAATATATAGATCTTGCATTTGAAGCACTTTATCATGTATTTAAAAAGAATGAAGGTCTTATACCACTTATAGAAAAGGCTACTATTTCTTAAAAGAAATAAGTAACCTTTTCTAGTAGAGTTAGCAAAGTGGGCTACGACGCTTACGCATGTTTTCTAAGATTTCAAAAGGAATATTGAGATTGCCATACCCTGATCCTAAGTCAAGAAGCGGTTTGTTATTCCCGTGAAAGTCACTACCACCTGTTGGGAAAAGGTCAAGATTTAAGCAAACTTGTAGGAGATGATTGGTTTCCTCTTTACTATGAGTGGAATAGAGACATTCTACCCCATCTAGACCTTCACTATTTAACCCGCGTATTAAGTTGGTGACGTCTTTTTGATCATAGCCATAAAGCATAGGGTGTGCCAAAACAGCTAGTCCACCAGCTTTGTGAATAAGATCAATACAATCTTTAGTTGTAAAATGTTTTTTAGGGACATAGGCGGGTTTGCCATCTCCAATATAGTTAGAAAAGGCTTCTTTTCGATCAGTAATATAGCCTTTTTTTAACATGGCATTTGCAATATGAGCACGAGTAATAATCGTTGAATCATCACAGTCTTCGTAGAGAGACTCATAAGTAAGTGGGAAACCAAGAGCGGCCAATTGATCAAGCATTTCTTGGTTTCTTGTTTGACGAGACTCTATGAGTTCTTTAAGTTTCTTTTTAAGATGAGGATGGTGAGGATCTAAATAATAACCAAGTATATGAAGTTCTTTACCATAAAAATCAGCAGAAAATTCAATT
>JAHLFQ010000060.1 GCA_018883705.1 Candidatus Cellulosilyticum pullistercoris | reverse complement strand
TTTTTACTAATGAATACAGGAGAAAAAGTCGTTACCTCTAAACACGGTCTCCTTACTACTATTGCTTGGGGGCTTAATGGCAAAATCACCTATGCCCTAGAAGGTAGTGTCTTTATAGCAGGTGCTGCCATCCAGTGGTTAAGAGATGAATTAGGTCTCATTGAAAAGGCTTCTGATACAGAAGTGCTTGCAAATAGTGTGGCAGACAGTAATGGTGTCTATATGGTTCCAGCTTTTGTAGGATTAGGTGCCCCCTATTGGGATCCTAATGCACGTGGCATCATAGTAGGTCTTACACGTGGCGCTTGCAAAGCACATATTGTAAGAGCCACACTAGAATCTCTAGCTTATCAAACAAGTGATGTCCTATCTGCCATGGAAGAAGATTCAGGTATTAATTTGCATACTTTAAAAGTAGATGGTGGTGCTTGTGTCAATCATTTCTTAATGCAATTCCAATCAGACTTACTCAAGGTTCAAGTAGACCGTCCTGAAGTTATTGAAACCACTGCGCTTGGTGCCGCTTATTTAGCTGGTCTTGCTACTGGATATTGGAAAAGTCAGGAAGATATTATGACCAATTGGCGCATTTCTAAAAGCTTTACGCCCCATATGGAAGCATCAACTCGCCAAAAACTTCTTATAGGTTGGAAAAAAGCCTTATCTAAAGCTTCAAATTGGTCTGATGAAAGTATATAATCTTTAATTCATACACATAGCTCTCTAAATTTCATAATATATTATAGTATATTCCTTTATAAGTATAAGGAGGTAACTATGGAAAAATATCATTCTATTTCTGGTACAATCATCAGTATAGAGGCCTTTCCTACTTCGGTTAATGATTCTTCTGGCTGTACACTTATGATTGGTGTTCAAAGCCCAAATAGGGATTTAAATTATTTTATACTAGATCAAAACACTTATTTTGTAAATCATATCACTTTAAAAAAAGGAGACTCTATTACTGCCTTTTACGACTCAACACTTCCTGTGCCTCTCATCTTCCCACCACGTTACCGCGCAGCTGTCATCACCGCACCTCTTCGACATGCTTTTGTAAAAGTAGACTATTTTAATGAAAATCTTGTAAGTAGTGATGGACAGCTAAAACTGAATATTGCACCTAGAACGCGTGTCTTATTACCTAATAATCAAACCTATCTAGGGAAGTTAGGTAACCAAGATCTCGTTGTTATTTATGGTCCTTCTACCAAAAGTATTCCGGCACAAACTACTCCAATTGAAGTCATTGTCTTATGTTAGTGACCTTTCATTGCCTACAGGAGTTTAGATAGAAAAAGGCTATGACTCAATATCTTTGATGTACCGACCCCAAAAAGTTAGACCAAAAATCTAACTTTTGGAGGTCGGTATTTTTATGTCCAAATACAGTTTTGAATTTAAGAAACAAGTGGTTTTAGAATATCTGAATGGTGAAGGTGGAACTCCCTATCTTTCCAATAAGTATGGATTAGGCTCTAATTCTCAGCTCCGAAAATGGATTTCTAATTATAAGAAATTTGGTGATGAAGGGTTAATGCGTTCTAGAAAACAAATATCCTACTCTTTTGAAAGAAAACTTTCTGTGGTAGAGTTATATCTATCAAGTGAACTCTCATATCAGGAGTTAGCTCTTCAAGAGGGCATTCTCAATCCATCTCAGATAGTCAAATGGGTAAATGACTTTCGTATTGCTGGTCCTGATGCTTTGAGACCACATAAGAAGGGGCGAAAGAAAACATTGGATACATCTAATAAGAATACAAAAAAGCGATCTGTGGAACAGGCATATGTTGACACAAGTATAAATCGTGTAAAAGAACTAGAGGATGAAATTCTTAAACTAAGAATAGAGAATGCATATTTAAAAGAACTGAGGAGGCTACGTTTAGAGGAGGAAGCTCTTCTGAAAAAATAGCGAGAATTATCCACAGCCTCCGAGGAGAATTCAGATTAAGAGATATTCTCGCGGTTGTTGAATTTCCTAAATCAACATATATGTATTGGCAGAAAAGATTTGATAGAGAGAATCCAGACAAAGAACTCGAAGAAAGGATACTTGAAATACGTAAACAAAACAAAGATTATGGATATCGACGTATGTGTGGAGAACTTCGCAATCGAGGATGTATAGTTAATAAGAAAAAAGTTCAACGTATCATGCAAAAACTAAATCTTCAAGTCACATCTTTTACTAGAAGAAGCAGAAAGTATAGTTCCTATAAAGGAAGAGTTGGTACAGTTGCTCCAAACAGAATTAGAAGAAGATTTCATACGCATATACCCCATCAAAAAATCACAACTGATACAACAGAATTCAAATATTATGAAGTAGATTCTAAAGGTCATATGACCATGCATAAATTGTATCTGGATCCGTTTATGGACATGTGCAACGGAGAAATACTTAGTTTTAGTATAGGTAAGCATCCTTCTGCTAAAAACATAATGGACGCATTAAATCGAGCTATAGAGATAACTTCTGACTGTCCTTACCGCAGAACATTTCATTCAGATCAGGGATGGGCTTATCAGATGAAATCCTATTCTTATCGTCTTAAAGAAGAACGAATATTTCAGAGTATGTCAAGAAAAGGTAACTGTCATGATAATTCAGTTATGGAAAATTTCTTCGGCTTACTTAAACAAGAAATTTATTATGGTGTAGTTTACTACAGTTATGAAGAATTGAAATCAGAAATTGAACGATATATAAAATATTATAACGAAGAGCGAATAAAAGAGAAACTAGGATGGCTGAGTCCGGTGCAATACAGACTTAGTCTCTTGGCTGCATAAAAATAGCGAGGCAGCCAAAACTGTCTCGCTATTAAAGTCTAACTTTTAGGGGTCACCTCACTCAATATCTTTGAGTCATAGCCTTTTCATTTTTATTTACAAACAAAAGCTCCACATAAGGTATCTTCTGAACTACAACAAGCTGTTGTTGTACTTGCAATAGTTACACATTCTGCTGCACAAACTCTCCCTGTATTATGAATACAATTGACAGCCTTACATTGAATAGCCACTAGTGGCTCTTTCTCTTTCACACAGTTACTTGCAATATAAGCATCTTGGCTAAAACTTTCACAGCAAGTTTCAATACTGTTTGTTGCTTCATGTTCACCCACATGAATGGCTGATAAACAGCAGTAGTTGTCTTCATTATATGAACAATTTTTTACATCACAAATTAAACTTGGCATATAAACGCTCCTTTTTATTAAAATAACTCTCTATTATTGTGGAGCCTTTTGGTTTATTTTATTCTAGCTTAAATAATAAGTTTTTCTTGCTTTTATGATTTTCTAATATAACTTTTTAATGCCTCTATAAATAGCTTCGCCAAATTCATGTTCTAGTAAACCTTGATTAACCTCATAAACAGGGCGATAATCTTCTGCTTTAAAAATAGCATTATGTGCCTCTTGATGAATACACCTTAGCTCAACTTCTAACGAGGCATAACTTCCCCATCTTCCAAATTGATTTGCAAATGCCTCATCCACAACGGAAGTAAGTAGTATTACTTTCTTTTTCTTATCTGTTGTTAACTCTATGATTTCTAAAGGATACATTAAACAAGAAAGTGGGCACAAATCATAAATAGGAATTTGCTTATCTAAGGCATACTTATGTGCTATACATTTATGAATCCCTTCATGTTGTACTAATAATGCACAATGACCGTCATATGCTTTAATTAGTCCATTAGCCGTCATAAACCCACCATTTGCTTGTAGGCTTTTATATTGCTTTATATCTATCACCTTAATGGCTTCTTCCATTGCAAGCATATGCTGATCAAACAACTTCATATTTTTAAAGCTCAATCCACACGGGCTGCCACAGCAACAACCATACTCATGAATTCTAGTACATTCAAAACAACTTAGATTAATCATTTTGTCCAAGGCTTCCCTATCTACTAAAAAGAACTGATTATTATACTCAATCGTCCCTATATTTCTTTGAGATAAGTATGATTTTAATCCCCTTAAATCACTACTTGTCATGCCTTCATCTAAATCATAATATTCTCCTAAGACAAGTGTATCGATTAGTTTTTGAATGCGTATATCCTCTTTGGCACATTTAGTACTTCTCGTTGTGATTAAAAATGGCTGCTTACTTTCCTTTAATTTACATTCATGTAGTATCCTTTTTTGTAAACCTTTTATGACCTTATTTATGTTTGGCTGAATATCCGCTCCTAAAATCAGCTCTATTTCATTTTCTTCTATTTTTAATTTTTTTAGGGTTATGGCACTGGTTTTAGCTACATCTATAAGTTTTTCTTTTATCTGCTTAATCACTTGTTCTTGGTTTAAAGTTTCTTTCATTTCTTCTAATTGCCATATGATATGATATTCCCACGCATTCTGCTTTTCATATGCCTCTTGATGACTCTTTCTGTCTTTCATATCCCTCTCCTACTACATTTACTTATTTTACTGATTTACCTATTATACCCTATTCAATTAGGATTTCAACTCACCACTTCTAGAAAGTAAAGTCTAGAATATAATTGTATTAACATGACTATAGAGGAAGTATTTCTATGCTTGCTTGGCTTATCTTACTCATCAAATATTTATAATCCTACCGAGTTTATAAACCAAAAGAGCTACCACACCCCTTTTTTGGTGTGGTAGCTCTTTGCTTTTATTTATTTTGATAAAACGTTGAATAAATGATCTTTTATTTTTACTTCTCCAGAAGCTACTGCTACTACATCTTTGTAAGCATCTGTATTAGCTACAATGATTGGTGTAATGGTGCGATAACCTTCTGACTCAATACCTTTAATATCAAACTCTGCAAGTAAGTCTCCAGCTTTTACTTCATCACCCACAGCTACTTTGATATCATAGTATTTACCGTTTAACTGAACTGTATCAATTCCTACATGAATAAGAATCTCTACACCTTCAGTTGAAGTTAATGCGATAGCATGTTTTGTTGTATAAATCATTGATACTTTACCATCAAATGGTGCAGCTACTTTTCCAACAGTTGGTATAATAGCCATTCCTTTTCCAAGCATATCTTCTGAGAAAACACCATCATTAACTTCTTTAAGAGGAACAGCTTTTCCTTCCATTGGTGCATAAACTGCAATATTAGATTCAGATTTAGACTCAGATACTGATTCTTTTTTCTCTTCGCTCTTTTCTACTTTTGTAGCCGCTGTATCTACAGGAGCATTAGCATGGTGATCATCAGAATAAGGAGCATCAACATGATGCTGTAAATAATCTTCTAAGTTAGATTTAATAACTGATACTTTTGGTCCATAAATAACTTGAACACCATTACCTTTTTTAATAACGCCTGCTGCACCACTTGCTTTTAATGTACCTTCATCAACAAGCGCTGCATCATATACTGTCATACGAAGTCTTGTTGCACAACAGTCAACATCACTAATATTAGCTTTTCCACCTAATCCTCTAATAATTAATGGAGATACTTCATCACTACCTGCACTTTCTTTTGAAGCGCCTTCTTTTCTTGCATTAACATCTGCTCTTGTATAAAGTTTAACTTCTTCATCACCATCTTCACGTCCTGGTGTTTTTAAGTTGAACTTTTTAATAATAAAGCTAAATAAGAAGTAGTATACAACAAAGTATACAAGCCCTACTAAGATAATGTAAATCCAATTTGTTTTTGCATTTCCTTGTAAAATACCAAATAAAGTTAAATCGATAAGTCCTCCTGAGAAGGTCATTCCCACACCTACACTAAAGATGTGCATAAGCATATAACTAAGACCTGCTAATACACAGTGAACTGCATATAATGCTGGTGCTACGAAAATAAATGTAAATTCTAATGGCTCTGTAATACCTGTTACCATTGAAGTTAAGGCTGCAGATAGTAATAAACCACCTACTATTTTTCTTTTTTCTGGTTTAGCACACTTATACATAGCAAGTGCTGCCCCTGGTAAACCTAAAATCATGAATGGGAATTTACCCGCCATAAATCTTGTTGCTTCAACACTAAACTTTGTAATACCTGGTGTTGCAAGCTCAGCAAAGAAGATATTTTGTGCCCCTTCAACAAGCTGACCACCTACCATTGCTGTTCCACCTAAAGCAGTTTGCCAGAATGGTAAATAGAATACATGATGTAAACCAAATGGAATTAAGGCTCTTTCCATGATACCGTAAATCCATGTTCCTGCATAACCTGATTTAACTACTAAATCACCTACACTATAAATAGCTTCTTGTACAGGAGGCCAAATGAAGAACATAGCAATCCCTACGAATAAATAAGTAATTGCTGAAACAATAGGTACAAATCTTGTTCCACCAAAGAATGATAGAACTTGAGGTAATTCAATTTTATAGAATCTATTGTGTAGAGCTGCTACACCAAGCCCTACAATAATCCCACCAAATACACCCATTTGAAGAGAAGTAATCCCTACTACAGATGTAGTGGCACCATCTAACATAGCTTCTACGCCACCATTAATATTAATCATCGCATTAATAGAAGCATGCATAATAAAGAACGCAACAGCTGATGAAAGTGCTGCAACTTCTTTTTCCTTCTTAGCCATACCAATAGCTACACCCATTGCAAATAAAATAGGTAAGTTAGCAAATACAATATCACCGGCTTCATTCATAACTGTTAAAATAGCATTTAAAATAGTTCCTGGACCCATAATGCCCATTAAACCATAAGCTTCTAATGTAGTAGTATTCGTAAAGGAACCACCGATTCCTAAGAATAGACCTGCTACTGGAAGCAAGGCTATTGGAAGCATAAATGATCTTCCCACACGTTGTAAAATACCAAATATTTTGTCTTTCATGTGTCTTTCTCCTTCTTATATTGTCATAAATAGTTTAATTAATAATTTATAAATGATTAAGTAGCTTTTGCTACGTTATCAACTTTATTTTTAGGTCAACAAAAAAGACCATAGATAAAAATAATAGACTCCTAGTGTCTATCATTCCATCTTGGTCTTGCCTGCCTAACCAGTCACAATCCAATTAAGAATTATTCGTAATTCTTCTCATATGCACAGTAAGAAATACCATTTCTTCTTCACTAATTTGTTTCTGATATGTTTCTTCAATATATTTTCGAATCAGATTAGCACATTCATAATCTCTTGGATACTGAACTTTCACCATTTCATGAAATACGGCATCTTCATTCCTTGTGACCTTGTTGTTAAATAAACGTTGTCCAAAGAATTTTAAATGTGTCACTAATCGATCATAATACAGCGAGTCTTCATCAAACTCTATTTCATAATAGGATTTAATAATATCTAATACCCTGTGAATAAGTTCTGTAATACGCACCATATCAGACATTTTGGTGTCTAATTCTGCATTCACAATATGAAGTGCAATAAATCCCGCTTCATCTACAGGAAGCGTCACATCCAATTTTTCCTTAATAATTTCTAATGCCTGAACACCAATATTATACTCTTCCGGATAGAATCTCTTAGTTTCTGTGAGCAAGGCATTTTTATAGGCCTGATCCTTGCGCATTCTTTCAATTGCAAAACTAATATGATCTGTTAAGGTCAAATAAATATTTTCATTTAGCTTTCTATTTA
>JAHLFQ010000004.1 GCA_018883705.1 Candidatus Cellulosilyticum pullistercoris | reverse complement strand
AGCCACTTTAGTGGCTGCCTGTAAAAGTAATGCGGTTGACGGACTATTCAGTGGCATCTTAAGATGCTAGCCAGTAATATGCCCTTCTAGGGCTAGTGCAAACCACCAGTTCAACTGGTGGTATTGATTTTATAACCAAGAAAGTAAGGTTCTACGTCGATAGTTGAGTTACTAAATAAATCCTGAAACTCTTCTAAAATCTCTAGGTGAAATACCTTTTATTTTTTTAAAGGCATCACCAAAATAATTACTATCTGTAAAACCACATCTTGTTGCAATCTCTGTGATACTTATATTGGTTTGGATAAGTAAGCCACAGGCTTCTTTGATTCTGACAGCAATTAAGTATTCTTTAAAGCTAAAGCCTGTAACACTTTTAAATTTTTTTGAAAAGTAAGAAGTACTCACATTGTATTTTGTAGCTATTAGCTTTAGTGAAAGATCCTCGTTAAAATGCGTACTTATATAGTGAGCAGCTTCTTCCATTCTCTTTATTTCATCTTCTTTATAAATATTTGCTACTTGCTTTTGATTCTGCATAGCACGCATAAGATGAATAAATAATTCTTCAATAAAAAGTTCCTGCATATGAGGGGTAAATTCATCGGGAGATTTGTAATCTATAACCATGCTATGTAGCAATTTTTCAATGTTTCTTTTCTGTCTCGGATTAAAACAAAAAATATGTTTATCAAAAATATCCTCAATGAATTCCTTCCCATAACGTTTATAGAGTGCTTCTAAATAGTGCTCTGAAAAAGTTAAAGCAATACTGTTTGTTCCTTGGTTTCCTACCGCTATTGCACGATGTATTTCATTTTTTCTTATGATAGCTAGATAACCTGGTTGTAGTTCATAAACTGTATGGTTAATAAAAATTTTTCGGCTACCAGCAATAAAATACCCTATCTCATAATAGGAATGTGTATGTGAACTGGGCATACTGTATCCTGGCGGTCTTTTCTTATGTAGAATTTTAAAATTAATTTGAGGATTTATCTTCATTTCATTACCTTTCTTGTTCTGTATTTAACTTATAAATTTTGCATTCAACAGCAAAATACTATAAACTCATTATCTGTACTTTATGGCAAAAATGTACTTAAAACATGTATTTATTACAGAAAAAAAGCATTACTATAAATCTATAGATTTCCCTTTTATAATATATGATCTTAATCTATTAACTCAATATACTGACTCAATTTTCCTACAGTAAGTTTTTAGAATATATAACTACGTCATTAGAATTCAGTGTCTAACTTCATGAATGAAAAGAAGTTATATATGAGTAATTGAATGTTTAATTTCTTAGAAATTTAAACATATACATTAGGGGGGTAGGATGAAGAAGAAAAACTATTTTATGATTTTAGCGCTTAAATACAGCTATTTACTTATTGGATTTGGCATAATGTGTGTCGGTTATAACAGCATCAATGTAAAAGGAATCGATATGATTGCCGGTGCCGTAGACCGGATGCTAGCAGGAGAACATGTTGTGATAATGTCTTTGTTATCTAAGCTAATAGTCATGATTATTCTAGGGACAGTTCTTACCTTTATGAAGCAATGTTTTAATACTTTATATAGTTTATACATTGAGACGGATATGAGAAATATGGCAGTGAGTCATATGGAGGCCCTTGAGTATAGTTATTTTGATACCATGGGGACAGGTAGTATTTTGACTAGATTAACAGCAGATATTAAAGAGGTACAAAACTTTTTTTCTAACTCACTACCTACAGGGATGAGTTATCTAATCACAAGTAGTATTATAGGTATTTACATTTTTAAGATGAATCATGTTTTGTTAGTATCTGCCCTCATTATTTATCCTATCGTTTTTTAGATCACACACCTTTTGAGGAAGAGATATAAGTTTTTAGAAAAACAAAAAAGAAAGAAGTTAGATTTAATTACAGATATTATGCAAGATAGTCTTGCTGGAATCACTGTCATAAGAAGTTATAACTTAATGAGACCTTTTAATGAGAGACTTAATAGGGCGGAGGATGCTGTAGTAGAGAATGAGAAAGTTAGGACGAAAATAGTGACCAAAGGAGCATTTCTCATAACTATTTCGAGATGGGTACCGATTATCTTGTATTGTATCATTGCTTTATATGAGTGCATAAAGGGTAAGATGACAGTAGGAGATATGATGTCATTTACCATTTTATTAGATCAATTCATTCAGCCTTTAAGCGAATTACCAGCAGTTATTAATGAGTGTCAAGAAGAGTGTATTCCATTAGAACGTATTAATAGTCTTTTAAATATGGCCTCAGAAGTAGGAGGAAGTTATAAGAAGACTACAGAAGATCAGTGCCCGTTTGCGATTGAATTAAAAGATATTCATTTTGCTTATCCAAGTGCGAAAGAAAGAGAGATTTTAACTGGAGTCAATCTTAATATAGAAAAAGGGAAAGTAACAGCTATTGTGGGAAATTCAGGTGGAGGGAAAACAACACTTTATAAATTATTTACGGGATTTTATAAACCGACTTCGGGTACATATCGACTAAATGGGGTAGATTTTAAGGCATGGGATATTCAAGTAGCAAGGAAAGAGTTTGCTTTAGTAAGTCAAAATGTTTTTTTATTCCCCCTAACCATTAGTGAAAATATAGCCTATGGAAAAATGGGCGTTACTCAAGAAGAAATTGAAGCAGTTTGTAAGATGGCTAATATCCATGATTTTATTAGTCAATTGCCCCAAGGTTATCAGACAATGGTAGGGGAAAGAGGCATTAAACTTTCAGGTGGAGAGAAGCAGCGTATTTCTATTGCAAGGGCATTTTTAAAAGCAGCACCTATTTTACTTTTAGATGAACCGACATCTGCTGTGGATACAGAAACAGAAAGGCTGATTCAAGAGGCTATAGATAGAGTATCAAAAGGAAGGACAGTGATTATTATTGCACATCGACTTTCTACAATTGAGCATGCAGATCATATATTGGTTATGAATGAAGGGAAAGTGGTAGAGCAGGGGGATCATCACTCACTATTAGCAAGGGCTGGCATTTATGCTTCCCTTTATCAGTATGGGCGAAAAGAAGAGGAGGTAATCGTAGGTGAAAACAAGTAAGAGTACTTTTATACGATTCATGAGCTTAATGGAGAAACGTTTACCTATCTATCTTATAACTATTTTAATCATGACCATTACGCGGGCTTTAGTAGATGTTTATTGGTCAATGATTTATAAAGATTTTTGTATGTTAGCACAAAAAGGAACTATGAATGGTGGTTTTCTTCTAATAGGAAAAAAGGTGCTTATAGCAGCTCTATTTTACTTGGTTACGATATCCTTAATGCGTCTTTATAATATAGAAGGTAAAAAAGCAACAGCGAATGTACAAAAAGTGCTTTTTGCGAAAGCAATGAAACTACCTATGAGTTATTATGAAAATCATCATAGTGGGGATATGATTTCAAAACTCATCAATGATACACAATATGCTTGTCACATTTATACAGGGGTATTGAGACGCTTTGTGGCACCAGTCATATCTGTACTTGTTTATCTAGTACCCATGTTTTATTTATGTCCACAACTAACAAGTTGTTTATTATTCATTAATTTTATAGCATTAGGTTTTAATGCATTGATGGTAAAACCAATGAAAAACATAGGTTTAGCAGTTTCAAAGATTAATGGTAAGATGGCAGAGGCGCTTTCTAATGTGCTACAAGGAATTGATGTTGTTAAAATGTATGATATAGATCATATGACAGTTAAACATTATAAAGAGGTTAATAAAAGTTATGTAGGCATTCGAAAGAAAGAGATGATTTTAACGGGAATGCTTGAAGGGATGAATGCTTGTTTCAATTTGATTTGTGCACTAGCTTTTTTAGCTGTAGGTGTTATTTTTGTAGAGAAAGGGATTACAACAGTAGGTGATTTAGCTGCTATTTACACCATGTATGGCATGTTTAGCTGGCACTTTTTACAAATAGGAAGATGCTATCCGATTCTTATGAACTGCATTGCCTATGCAGAACGTATCTTTGAGTTCTTAGCACAAGATGAAGAACCAGAGGGATATGAGGTAGGAGAAACAGATACAAGTGAAGAAGAGGAGAAAGCCTATATTGATTTTAAACATCTATCTTTTAGCTATGATAAAGAGCGCATAATCTTAGATGATGTAAGTATACAGCTTAAAAAAGGGAAAGCCTATGCATTAACAGGTGAAACAGGCAAAGGAAAAAGTACGATTGCTAAACTTTTACTCGGTTTTTATCCGTTAGATAAAGGGAATATTTACATAGAAGGAATGAATATGAATGTGAGTGGGTTAAAAAAGATAAGAGATATGATTGCTTATGTCCCACAAGAACCTTATCTGTTTAATATGAGTATCAAAGAGAATATTCGTTATGGAAAAATAGAAGCAACAGATGAAGAAATCATAGCAGCAGCCAAGATTGCGAATGCACATGGATTCATTTTAAATCAAGCAGAAGGTTACGATACATTAGTTGGAGAAAGAGGCGATAATCTCTCTGGTGGCGAAAGGCAACGTATAGCGATTGCTAGAGCTATTCTAAAAAATGCACCTATTTTGCTGCTAGATGAAGCAACATCGGCATTAGATAATGAATCGGAGCAACTAGTACAAGAAGCTTTAAATAGATTGATGGCAAATAGGACAACACTCATGATTGCCCATAGACCTTCTACAAT
>JAHLFQ010000059.1 GCA_018883705.1 Candidatus Cellulosilyticum pullistercoris | reverse complement strand
ACTTTAGGCTTCCAGATTGGACCAAGACTAAATGCTTGTGGTCGTTTAGAAAGTGCAGAAACTGCTCTTAACTTTTTGCAATGCGAAGATATGAGTGAACTTTATCCTTTCAAACAACGTTTAGATAGTTTAAATAAAGAACGCCAGGATGAAGAAATGGATTCCTTGGCACGCGTCTTTGATAAAGTCGATAAATATACTACTTTACCAGATATTATTATTGAAGTAGATGAACAAGCTCATGAAAGTGTCGTCGGCCTTGTAGCTGGTAAAATTAAAGAAAAGTATTATAGACCAACTGTTATCTTTTCTAAAACGATTCATGGTACTTATAAGGGATCTGGCCGCTCTATTGAAGAATATGACATGTTCCAAAGCTTTAAACCTTACTTACATCTATTAGATGGTGGCGGTGGCCATCCTATGGCTTGTGGATTAAAAGCTTCTACTATAGAGCAAATTCAAGCATTTAGCCAAGCGGTAAATGCTGCTTCTACTTTAACAGATCATGATAAAACGCCTAAAGTATATGTAGATAAATGTATCTATAATGCTTATGACTATGATTTTGATGCTTTGGAAAAGCAACTTGCTCTCTTCTTACCAACAGGCGCTGGCAATGCAGCACCAACACTCCTTATTAAGGATGCAACATTAAAAATTAAGACTAAATATGCCAAAACCTATCGTATTTCAGAAGTCATTGCTGACTTTGGTATCAAGTCTATTTCAAGTACACTTTGGAATGATGACACAATTCCTGAAGAAGGTGAATTTGTAGGTGATATTGCGCTTCAAGTAGGTGAAGCAGGTTGGCAAATTAAAACGATTTATTTTTAGGGGGATTCGATGCAAACAACATTACTTTTAATTCGACATGGTCAAACGCCTTGGAATGCACTTGGCAAAATTCAGGGATGTACAGATATTGCTTTAGAAGATACAGGAAGACTTCAGGCACAACTTCTTTCTGAAAAACTAAATGGTCATTTTTCAGCTATCTATACAAGCCCTCTTCAACGTGCTTCTGAAACAGCTCATATTCTAGCAGGACCTAGCCAGCTTTCTCCTATTGCTACTGATGGTCTACGCGAAATTAACTTTGGCCTTTGGGAAGGCCTTACTTTCAAAGAAGTAGCAGCCCAGTATCCAGAGGCCTATGCACTTTGGAAGCGCGATGAAGTTGAAGCACCCTTATGTGGAGGAGATGGAAGCATTAAAAAATGCAGCCTCCGTGCAAGAGACTGTCTTATAGAGCTTATCAAAAAACATCCAGGTGAAACCATCTTAGGTGTTTCTCATGGCGGACTGATTAAAGCTGCACTGATTGGACTATTTGATTTAAAAATGACTATGTATCATCAACTGGCTTTTGGTAATACCTGTGTAACTACCATTCGTTTTAACGAAGACCTACAACCTATTTTAATCAGTCTTAATGATACAAGTCATCTCATTCACAACCAAGCCTATTGTATCTAATCTATAAAACATAATCATAACAAAAGGACGAATCTATTCGTCCTTTTTATTTTATATCCCCTTTTGATTTTACCTCTTCCTATTATAAAACCTCTGTCTTATGTCAATGATATATTTATATATTTTCTTATTATCCTTAAACGCTTATTATAAATAACAAATATCTTCTCTATTTTTCAAACTTATCCTTAAACAGACTCTTTCTTTTTTTTAAGAATTCAGTTAGAATAGAGAGATAATCATAAACAATTAATTCCATCAATAAGTGAGGTTAAAAATATGTCATTAGAGAATAATTCATCTAATTTTATTCGTAATATCATTGTCGATGACTTAAATTCTGGCAAACATAAAGAAATTATTACCCGTTTCCCACCTGAACCAAATGGTTATCTTCATATCGGACACGCAAAATCTATTTTACTTAACTTTGGTTTAGCAGAAGAATTTAAAGGAAGAACAAATCTTAGATTTGATGATACGAATCCAGTAAAAGAAGATACGGAATATGTTGAGTCTATTAAAGAAGATGTTAAGTGGCTTGGCGTTAAATGGGAAGAGCTTTTATTTGCATCTGATTATTTCGATGAAATGTATAATCGTGCAGTACTCCTTATCAAAAAAGGTAAAGCTTACGTTTGTGACTTAACACCAGAAGAAGCTAAAGCTTATCGCGGTACTTTAACAGAACCAGGTAAAAACAGCCCATATCGTGACCGTTCAGTAGAAGAAAATCTTGATTTATTCGAACGTATGAAAAATGGTGAATTCGCAGATGGAGAAAAAGTACTTCGCGCTAAAATTGATATGTCTTCTCCAAATATGAATATGCGTGACCCTATCATCTAT
The DNA here is from genome assembly GCA_018883705.1 of Candidatus Cellulosilyticum pullistercoris. Taxonomy (GTDB): domain Bacteria; phylum Bacillota; class Clostridia; order Lachnospirales; family Cellulosilyticaceae; genus Cellulosilyticum; species Cellulosilyticum pullistercoris. The sequence goes on along the minus strand of JAHLFQ010000059.1, from coordinate 15,140 downwards.
CGTATTGCTCATGCAACTCATCACAATACAGGAGATAAGTGGTGCATTTATCCAATGTATGACTTTGCACATCCACTTGAAGATGCTATCGAAGGCATTACACACTCTATATGTACTTTAGAGTTCGAGGCACATCGTCCACTTTATGACTGGGTTGTAGAAGAATGTGAAATGACATCAAAACCTCGTCAAATTGAATTTGCACGTCTTAACATGACAAATACTGTCATGAGTAAACGAAAACTTAAACAACTTGTAGATGAGAGAGTTGTTGATGGTTGGGATGACCCTCGTATGCCTACTATTTCTGGTCTTCGTAGACGTGGTTATACCCCAGAAGCGATACGTAACTTCTGTCGCGAAATAGGTGTGGCTAAGGCAGATTCTGTTATCGATAGTCAAATGCTCGATTTCTTCCTTCGTGAAGACCTTCAACCAAAAGCACCACTTCGTATGGCTGTTCTAAAACCAATTAAATTAGTCATTACAAATTATCCTGAAGGTCAATCTGAACTTCTTGAAATCGAAAACAACGCAAAAGATCCAGAAAAAGGGACACGTATGGTTCCATTTTCTCGCGAACTTTATATCGAAGAAGAAGACTTCATGGAAAATCCAGTGCCAAAATACTTTAGATTATATCCTGGTAACGAGGTACGCCTTAAAGGTGCTTATTTCGTAAAATGTACAGAGGTGATTAAAAACGAAGATGGTAGCATCAAAGAAGTACACTGTACTTATGATCCAGAAACTAAAAGTGGCTCAGGCTTTACTGGACGTAAAGTCAAAGCAACTATTCACTGGGTAGATGCTTCAACTGCTAAACCAGCTGAGTTTAGATTATTTGAACCACTCATCTTAGATAATGCACCAGAAAATGAAGGTAAACATTTCTTAGAACAAATTAATCCACATTCACTTGAAATTCTTCATGGGTTTGTAGAAAATGAAGCTTTTGATGATGTAAAACCTCTTGATTCATTCCAATTTGTAAGAAATGGTTTCTACTGTTTAGATTCTAAGTATGGTTCTCGTGAGCATTTAGTATTTAATCGTATTGTTCCACTTAAAAGTTCATTCAAATTATAGAAATAAATAAAAAAAGAAGCCTCTCATGTTTATATAGGGTGAAATTTTTATAATCAAACTACTAAAAAGGTATTACATTTAATGATGTAGTACCTTTTTTAATGTTGTTACACGCAAATATCTATGGTATTATACATAATACTATAATCAAACTATGGTACAGGAGGATATATATGAGATATGTTCAGGTATCTTCTTGTGTTAGACAAATATTGTGAATATAGGATGATAAATACCTCTAGCATTTAAGGTTAAAATGCTAGGGGTATTTCGGTTAAAGAAACAACAAATTTATAGAATTAATTAGGTCATTAAGAAGTCAATGCTATTGGGGTAGTGGGTGTGGGTAAATCTTTATTCTAATCATGTATTTTCTACTAAAGATTTTCACCAATTTTATTTAGAGAAAAGTCATCTTTCCTTTGGCATACAATATGCAATTTATAAGGAGATTTAATTTTGGAGGAACTTAGTTGATATGACGCAATTATTATGTCCAGCAATTGCTGCTGTGTGAGCGATTCACCTTTCATACGAGTAATTCCTGAACCTAATATAGTTATACATACATCCTCTTGCCCATAGTATCTATCAATCTCTTCCCACAGTGTTGATAGTGCATCAAGGAATTGATCACGAGTTAATCCTCCCAATCCTTTTTCATCTAACTTTGCAAATGCCATCAGTAAGTAGTCTCCATTAGGCACTAATTTACCCGATTCATATCTCACCTTTTTTTCATAGTCTGATTTTCTTTTAGCCGGCTTTAAGCCTGTAGCGTCAATTAACCCCTGCATATCTTGTATTGGATGTGCATTAAGATACTGTCCACAGACAGATGTTGGTTTTACATCCCCAGGAGCACTTCCTACACTTGTCGTGAAACATTCATCAAAGGCAATTACTTTTTTGCAAGAGCTCATCTGAAATATATCTCCATATTCAATCTGAATACTATAATTATGCCCTTTTATTTGAACACTTTTTCTATAACTTAAATACAGAGTCATTATTATTACTACTACGACAAGTACAAGGATAAGAGCCAAAACTCGACTTAATATAATATTTAGCTCATCAGAAGCACTTGATATCAATTTAATTTTTGCAAAAAATGATTCAGGGACAACTGTAAAGACTCCACTAATTATGCTCAGTGTCCATGCACTGCTTTTTTTTATCAACTCAATCATATTCAAGTTTCTTATCATCTTAATCATATCCAAGTGCCTCTTTTATGTAAGCATAGTTACCGACTTTTTCACCGTGATTGTCATATATCCAAAAAGGTTGTGCTTCTTTTTCATAATCTTTCATATAAGAAGGAAGCCAAGTTGATTCTTTTCGTAATGAGTTATAAACCACAATAATGGTCTTTTTACGTTTTTTTGCTTGTTCAAACTCATGCCTAAGATAAGAATATGTATTTATGTTACCGACATCATCTGTAGCTCGAACTGTGTGAGACACCTTACAAGTCTTAGAGCCATTAGCATTTTGTTTATATGGTGTACAACTACAGTTGTTGTTATTAGTATTTACTCTCGAACAATTACTGCCCGCTGTACGAGCAGCAGTCTTATCACCAACAATAAATATAACAGCGGAAGATGCATTTATCTGTTGATTAAACTCTAGTTTCAAATCACAAGGGCGACAATCAGGATCGTTTGAAACGCTACCTGAAGCTACTTTCGACATATCTATAAAATCCACTTTATGTTGCCTATCAGTCCCCCATTTGTTAAGTTCCTCGACGACATTTCTGTCACCACTACCCTCTGAATAATCTGCACTAATATAAACCTGTTTACTCATATAATATTATCTCCTTTCTAATATTATTTATATATTTCTCAATACAATTGTATCACGATTCTAAACTTTTTTGTCGTTTTTATTCATCTAATAAATTCAATCCTTAATAAAATATAAAAAATACATCCATTATATCAAAAAAGATTGATTTAATAGATGTACTTTTATTCTACATATAAAATGTTTGATTATATATAATCAAACTAAAAGCTTATAAATATAAGATATAACTTTACTTGATTATACTTTATACTTTATACCTTATATTCAATTATTGAGGCTTCTTTTTTTATTTACTTTTATACTCATTCTTATGAGTCTATTTTATTCACTTAATGTTTATCTAATCTCTTTACAACATAATGACCGTATTTTCCTTCAAAGAAAATATAGTTTTTAGCAATAGCATAAAATGCACTATTATACCCATAACAGTCCACACAATGGTCATCTCTTTCTATTCCTAACTTTTCACAAATATGCGCAAGCTTTGGCGTTGTTACAAAAGGTAAAATAATGTTGTATTCCGTTTGTTGATGTAAAAACGCTAATAATCTAGTTGTATATCCTAAATTTAAATACCCTTCATCTACTTTAATTTCCCTTATCATCAAAGTACCATCAGCTTCTTCTTCATAAACAAATTTAAGATTTTCATTAATAATAAGTGCTGTTAAGTGTTGAAATGGTAAAATGGTTTCTGGTACCCTTTTTACAGAGAAACCCGCACTTTCAAGTAAGCTTTGTAACTCATTCATGTTTTATTCCCCCTCATACCTAGCTCAAATCTTCTGCTCTTTTTCCCTTTCTATTATAAGCTCTCTAAGATGGAGTTACAATATTCCTAATTAAATAATATCTTATTTCCATATATGCATTAGATATTTCGAATCACTCAGGCTTTAAGTATCATTTTTCTACTTTTTATTTAATCGCTTACCTGTAACAGTCTGTACTGTAAGCTTTAATACTGTCACAGCTCGTACTGACTTATCATTAAATTCAAAGTCATCCGCCTGTACATACTGTTTCATGAGACATTTTAATGCCTTTACTTTCTCTTCATCCCCTACAATTGTCATTTCACCATTACCACAAACACTTTCGTATTCCATTGTATAATGACAACTTATCGAACCTGCCACTAAACGATGCTCACAATCCATTTCGAAAGCCACTTTTTTATTCGCTTTAATAAGATCTATCTTCTTACCTACACCCGCACTATGAAAATACAAAACAATTTGTTCCTTATCTACTTCTACTCCAAAGTTAAGGGGTACTATATATGGAAATGCTTCATCAAACAATGCAATTCTACATACATCGCACTTCTTTATAATACTTAGTATTTCATTTAAATCTGTAATTTCTCTATCTTTTCTTCTCATATTTGGTTCCTCCAATTATTATCCTTATATTAAAGTATTGGCCATCTATAATTTACTATAATATACAACTATATATATCTCTCTACAAGTTAGAATCTCCTGCATCATAATAATTTACCTAATAAATACCTTTATGATAAGTTTTTTTAACTTCCTATTATTTAACGCAAAAAAACCTAAAACATCGACATTGATGTTTTAGGCTTTTTAATTATGAGCCACCCGGGAATCGAACCCGGGACAACTTGATTAAAAGTCAAGTGCTCTACCGACTGAGCTAGTGACCCATATAATCGGGGTGACAGGACTCGAACCTGCGGCCTCCTGAACCCAAATCAGGCGCTCTAGCCAAACTGAGCCACACCCCGTTTCTTGTTAGCTAAACTAACAATGACCCATACGGGAATCGAACCCGTGTTACCGCCGTGAAAGGGCGATGTCTTAACCGCTTGACCAATGGGCCTTATTTTCTTTCAGCTCGCCGCTGACTCATATAATATTACACTATGTATTGTCATAAGTCAACAGGGATTTTTATTTTTTTTACATTTATCTTGAAAAAAAGGTACTAAGGCTCAAATTTATACATAACCCCTAGTACCTCTACTTTTTTATTATAAATTCATTATTTATTTCTCTATTATTTTTTAATAGACTATAAATTTGCAATCACACAATCTGCAAATTCAGCACCTGTTGCCCCATCACTACGACCTGTTATTTTTATTGTATTATTAGCTACATTAAGCGCTGCAATCACACGGTCTGCCTCTTTTGCATAGCCAATATGACGAAGTAATAATTCTGCTGCTTTAATCATACTTGCAGGATTAGCATATTGTGCACGACCTGTCTCTACCATTCTTGGCGCACTACCATGAATCGCTTCAAACATTGCATAGTGATTTCCAATATTAGCACTACCCGCTGTTCCTACACCACCTTGAATTTGTGCAGCTTCATCTGTAATAATATCTCCATATAAGTTTGGAAGAATAAAGACTTCAAAACCTTTTCTAACTTTCTCATTAATTAAGTTAGCTGAGATAATATCTACAAACCAATCGTCTACTTGGATTTCTGGATAGTCTTTTGCAACATTATAGCAAAGCTCTAAGAATTTACCGTCTGTTTTCTTTAGAATATTTGCTTTTGTAATAATGGCTACATGCTTTTTACCATTTTTACGAGCAAATTCAAAAGCTTGACGGGCAATTCTCTCTGTTCCTTGAGTCGTTGTTACTTTAAAATCAAAAGACATATCTTCATCAATAACTATGCCTTTACTACCAAGTGCGTATTCACCTTCTGTGTTTTCACGGAAAAAGGTCCAGTCAATTCCTTCTTCTGGCACAGCAACTGGCCTTACATTAGCAAAAAGGTCTAATTCTCTTCTCATGGCTACATTAGCACTTTCAATGTTAGGGCCATCTCCCTTACTTGGTGTTGTTGTAGGTCCTTTTAAAATAATGTCACAAGCTTTAAGTTCTGCAAGTACATCATCTGGAATTGCTTTATTGGCAGCAATACGATTTTCTATTGTTAAACCATTAATTTGCTTAAATACAATTTTTCCACTTTCTACATCCTTTTTAAGAACTGCACGAAGTACACGTTCAGCTTCTGCTGTGATGGCTGGACCAATACCATCTCCGCCACAACAACCAATTATGATCTTATCAAGTGTACTGTAATCTACAGCTCCCTTATCATTTTTCATATTTTCAACTCTTTTAAGTTGTGCTTCTACAAGTGCTGCAAAGTGCGCTTTTGCCATTTCTAACTTATCCATTATGTATCCTCCTAAATATCCTATTTTTATACTCAAGATCTAGTTTCTATTGATCTATGATCTTTTAAATATGCTGATATAATTTTATCTAATTCTTCATCACTAATAACTGTTGTACGTCCCTCTTCATATTGTATATCTACCCAATTTTTAATATGTACACACAGTTCATCATTTTTATCAATGCCTTTTAACATTCCATAAGCCGGATTACTATTAATCCAATGTGCAATCCCTGCAAGACCTGATGTATTACTTACAGAAACTCGCACAGGGCGATTTAATAGTTTTTCTGTATCAAATACATTATAGATTTCTTCATTCTTAAGAAGACCATCTGCATGAATACCAGCTCTTGTTACATTAAAATTTCTTCCTACGAAAGGTGTTCTTTCAGGTATCTTTTCTCCTATCTCCCTTTCAAAATACTCCGCAAGCTCCGTAATAACCCTTGTATCCATTCCATCTAGTGTGCCTTTTAACTGTGCATATTCAATAACCATTGCTTCAAGTGGCGTATTACCAGTTCTTTCTCCAATACCAAATAACGAACAATTGACACTGCTACATCCATATAACCAAGCTGTTGTAGAATTGGCTACTGCACGATAAAAATCATTATGACCATGCCACTCAATCCATTCATGAGGCACTCCAGCATATTGATGAAGCGCATACATAATACCAGGCACGCTTCTTGGAATCATAGCGCCTGGATAACTTACCCCATATCCCATGGTATCACAAGCACGTATCTTAATAGGTACTTTCGTCTCTTCACTAATTTTCATAAGTTCTCTTGCAAATGGTACAACAAAATTATATATATCTGCTCTTGTAATATCTTCAAAATGACAACGTGGAATAATACCTTTATCAATGCACTGTCTAACAATCTTTGTATAATGCGTGATTGCTTCTGAACGTTTCATATGTAGTTTATGGAAAATATGATAGTCTGAACAACTTACCAAGATCCCTGTTTCATCAATTTCCATTTGCTTTACAAGTTCGAAATCCTTTTCTGAAGCCCTAATCCAAGAAGTAATCTGTGGGAATTCATAACCTAACTCTCTACATTTATAAACAGCATTTCTATCCTTTTCACTATATAGGAAGAATTCACACTGTCTCAAAATGCCTTTGGGCCCACTTAAACGGTGAAAGTATTTATAAATTTGAACAATTTGTTCTATCGTATACGGTGCCCTTGACTGTTGTCCGTCTCTAAATGTAGTGTCTGTAATATAAATGTTATCCTGCATATACATAGGTACATGTACATTGTTGAAAGCTACACGAGGTATTTCATCATATGGAAAAAACTCGCGAAACATATTCGCGTCTTGTCTATCTTCTAACTGATGATTTTTTTCAGGACTCGTTAATAGGTTCGTTCTTTTATTTAATTCAAACACACCATCACCCCTTGCAATTTTTAAAATCAAATCATTTAATTGTCTGAAAATAACTTATGTATAATTGTATACAATCCAACTTTGTGTGTCAACATGTTTTTTTTAAATTTAATAAAAAATTTATTACAATAGTAACATTTTCTTCCACATCTCATATTATAACTAATGTAGAAGTTAGTCATCAGCGTATCTCTCGCTAAACTTGTTCTAATTTCTAGAAATAACTTGTATATTTTCTTATTTTGACATTTCAAGTAATTTTATTTATAGACGCATCATAGAATTAGATTAGAAAAAAATATCACTTACTTTTTTTATATAGGAGGCTTTATAATGGATGATTTTAGATTTTTACAAGACAATTGTTTATGGATTATTGTTATAGCTATATTCTTATTACTTTTCCTTGGTGGAAACTGCGGTAGCTGCAATGGCTTTAATTTTGATGGCTTATTCAATGGTTGTGGTAATAATAGCTGGCTTTGGATTATCATTATTATTGTTGTTCTCTGCTGCTGTATGAATTCTGGCTGTGGTAGCATCTTTAGAAACGACCTCCAATAATTTATCAAAAAATCATGGACTATAACTACCCTTTGAGTTAGTTGTGAGAAAGCCCCTCATAACCCCCTTAACTTTTAGGTATGACAGATACTAGTTAACAAATAAAAAGTGACTGGAAGTTATCTCCAGTCACTTTTTTTATTTATTTTTCACTTACATTTTCTATGGTTTTAATGAGCTTAAACATAATGAGCTTATACACAAGTTTCTTAATCTGCTGACGTTCTTTATTCTCATCTCTATAAAGTGTACTAAGCTCTTGATGTTCCTCTAAACTCTTATCAATCACATCATTATATATGAGTGCATCTATAATCATTTGTAAGATATTACTTTCTTCAGGTAAAAATGGCATTAGCGCTTGCAAGAGTTGTGCTTCTTTGCATAAATTAGCTTCACACTCACCTCTGTATCCATCTATTTTACTTTTGATCACTCTTATATATTTTTGATCCATGTATCCCCATATAAGTCCAGCTATTTCATTAAGATCTTGTTCAAAATTTAGTACAATTTCATCTTTTTCCATCTTCATCACTCACCTTTATTTTATCTCTTAGTATCTTATTCTTTTTAACTTGTAAAAATAACTCTTTTTAGTTCTAAGCCATCTTATTCCCATCATACATTTATAAAAGATATAGTAAACGGAGGCATTTTATGAACAATCTTGATAGAGCAATTAACAATGAATTTCTTATTGTTTCTAAATCTCTTTTACCCTACTTAAACGTAGATAGGCAAAAATCTGTTGCACTCTTCATCAAGGTAATGGAACTTGTATATACACTAAATTTATTTTCTAACGAAACTTCTGTTCGTTCAATGAGTCGTTCTCAAGAAGCAGGATGGGAGAAAGATTTTCTAATTGATGTACGTAATAATTTGCCTAGCGATAAGGCCTATTTTATAGATGCAATCTTAAAACTTACTGAAGCCAAAGCTCTCTTAAGCAGGAAAACTGATTCTGAAGATTCTTCAACACCCGAATACCATCTACACCCTGCTGATTCTGGTATATTCGATGATGAAACTTTTGAATCTACTCCTAATAGTTCATCCCAAAACTTAAAAGAAACTAATCCCACATCTGAAAATGAGAATAAATCACCCACCTCTTTACCTTCACCAGATCAATTTATTAGCGGCCTAGCTTCCATGCTAGATCCTAATCAAACTCAACTTCTTAAACTACTTTCTTCGTTTTTAACAAAATCTTAATTTAATGGAGGTTATATTATGAAACTATATGAGCACCCCGCTTTTTCCCACCTAGACCCTCAATTTGTGAGACACCTACAAGATATGATTGATGTAAGTTCTCGTAAAAATAATGCCTTTGATACATTACAAGGACTTATTAAGGTCAATAACGAACTTACTCAGCGTCAAATCAATTGTACTCCTGATATGCAAAGAGCGCTTCTTACAAGCTTTAAAGATACACTTCCTAAAGCACAACGTAAGCAATTTGATACTTTCTTTAATGCCATTTCTAAAGTAAAATAATGAGTACCTTATAGTTAAAAAAGACTTTAACCTATCTCTTAGGTTAAAGCCTTTTTTGCTGTTATACTTTCTATTTAAATCGGTAAGCTAGGGCCTACTTGCATTCCTACTATGAGAAACATAAAAAAGAATAGAACTGCAACGATTAAACTACTCCAAATAAAGCCTGCTGTGAGTACTCTTTCTGCCTTGTCTTTTTCTCTCTTCTTTTGTTTTTTATTTTTATGCCCTACAGATGGCTTTTTTATGTCACGACTATTTGATTGATGATGTTTTGCCATTTTTGCTACCTTTCTTTATTTCTTTACTTTCTTTATCCTATTAACTGTTTTATTTTTGATAGATTTCTCTTACTAATGGTTCATTATTAGAAAAGAGGTTAGGGTTAATTGTGAGCATTTCATTAAGAAGTTTTGTCATAGGTTCTGTTTCACAAATGCGTACTGTAGCTGCCCCAAAACTTCCCTTATACATCACACCCTGTTCTTCAAAAATTTGATCTACCTTCCAAAAATATTCGGACCAATGATCACCACAGTGTCTTCTAGATGGAACAAGTATTTCCTTTCCTTCTTTTGTTACCACATATAACTGTTCTCTTTCATCCGTCATACGTCCTGGTATATCCATCCATTCTTCTACTCCATGTATAAAGGTATTTCGCCTTAAATCTACTCCTAATAGCATGATTTGTGCCTTACGATCTAATAATTTTCCCCATGGAGACTGTCTAGCACATGGTGTATCCCACTGTTCATTTCCTTCTATGAATTCTTCTTTTCCTCTACCTATTGCTGCTACAGAATGAGTAGGATGAAGCGACCTTACAACTCCTTCACGCTTTCTAAAAAGTTCAGGTAAAATACCTACACATACCTTTGAATGCTCTACTTCAAATCTAGGGTTTTCAGCATTAATATAAGACCAAGTATGTGTCGGAAATACTAGTAGCCCTTCACTCATATATTCCATTAAAGCATCTAGTACAGTATCAGCACCGCCTTCTACTTCTCCGATACTTTTAATAGATGAATGCACTAGCAGAGTCCCCTTTTTATTAATCTTTAATCCTTCTAAATCCCTCATTAAATCTATTTTTTTGTATCCCATATTACATCCTCTTCATTTTACTTGTTAAATAATAAGGCGCCCTAAAAAGGACACCTTATTTATTCAGCATTTATTTAGCTACAAGGTTTACAATACGACCTTTTACATAAATCTCTTTGACGATTGTTTTACCCTCTAATTTTTCAGCAACTAATTCTTTTGCTTTTGCAATAACTTCTTCAGAAGCAGCATCTGGAGAAACCATCATACGAGCAGCAATTTTACCTGTAATTTGTACAGCAACTTCTACTTCGTCTTCTTTCATTTTCTCTTTATCATAAGTTGGCCATGTATTGCTAAATACGCTACCTGTGGTGCCAACTTTAGTCCAAAGTTCTTCACTAATGTGTGGTACAAATGGTGCTAACAGAATAACAAGCGCTTGTAATGTCTCATTAGCAAGACCGCCTTCTTTCTTTTGAAGATCAAGAAGTTTATTCGTATATTCCATGAATCCACTTACAACTGTATTTAAATTGAAGTTTTCCATACGAATTGTAATATCATGGATGAGCTGATGACGAATTCTTTCCATTTCTTTTGTTTCGGCTACTACAGTATTTTCATCTACAAGCTTCCAAACTTTATTTAAGAAACGGTATACACCTTCAATACCTCTATCATCCCATTCAGAATCTAATTCTGGTGGCCCAATGAAAAGTTCATACATACGAAGTGAGTCACATCCATAGTTCTCAACAAGCTCATCTGGAGAAACAACGTTTCCTTTAGATTTACTCATTTTTGCACCTGCTTTAGTTACCATACCTTGGTTAAAGAGGCGTTTGAATGGCTCTTCAAAGTCTACAACACCAATATCATATAAGAATTTAGTGTAGAAACGTGCATAAAGAAGGTGAAGTACAGCATGTTCAATACCACCAACATACATATCTACTGGTAACCATTTCTTCATATCTTCTTTGCTAATAAGCTCTTTGTCATTGTGTGGATTTGGATATCTTAAGAAGTACCAAGATGAACCTGCCCATTGTGGCATTGTATTTGTCTCACGTTTAGCTGGGCCACCACATTTTGGACAAGTTGTATTTACCCACTCTTCAATCGCTGCAAGTGGAGATTCCCCAGTACCTGTTGGTTCATAGCTTTCTACATCTGGAAGGCGAATTGGAAGATCTTCTTCTTTAACACCTACAATACCGCAGCAGTCACAGTGAACAACTGGAATTGGTTCTCCCCAGTATCTTTGACGAGAGAATACCCAGTCACGAAGTTTATAGTTTGTTGTTTTCTTCCCAATATTTTTAGTTTCAAGGAATTCTGGAATTGCTTTCTTAGCTTCTTCAGATGGCATACCATTAAAGTCTCCAGAGTTAATCATCACACCAGGTTCTGTATAAGCTTCTGTAAGTTCTTCAGCTTCACCTGATTTAGAAATAACTTGGATAATTGGTAAGTCAAATTTCTTAGCAAATGCAAAGTCTCTATCATCATGAGCTGGTACACACATAATCGCACCTGTACCATAGTCTGCAAGTACATAGTCAGAAATCCATACTGGAATTTTAGCTCCGTTAAGAGGGTTAACGGCATAACGTCCTAAGAATACACCTGTTTTTTCTTTATCAGCCATACGGTCTACTGATGATTTTGTAGAAGCATCAAATACATATTTTTCAACTGCTTCTTTTTGTTCTTCTGTTACAAGATTCATAACAGATTTGTGTTCTGGTGCCATTACCATAAAGCTTGCACCATAAAGTGTATCTGGTCTTGTTGTAAAGACTTTGATTTTTTCATCTGTACCTTCGATTTCAAAGTCGATTTCAGCACCATAGCTTTTACCAATCCAGTCAGCTTGCATTTTCTTAACTTTTTCAGGCCAATCAAGTCCATCTAAGTCATTAAGAAGTCTTTCTGCGTATTTAGTAATTTTAAGCATCCATTGACGAAGATTTTTCTTAGTTACTGTAGAACCACAACGGTCACAGCATCCTTCTTTAACTTCTTCGTTTGCAAGACCTGTTTTACAAGATGGACACCAGTTAATTGGCATTTCTTTTTCATAAGCTAGGCCATTTTCAAACATTTTAAGGAAAATCCATTGTGTCCATTTGTAGAACTCTGGATCTGTTGTGTTAACCTCTTTATCCCAGTCATAAATAGCACTAATATCATGTAATTGACGTTTAAAGTTTGCTACGTTTTCTGCTGTTGCCACAGCTGGATGAATTTTCTTTTGAATCGCATAGTTTTCTGCTGGAAGACCAAATGCATCCCATCCCATTGGATGAAGTACATAATGACCTTGAAGCACTTTATAACGGCTCCATACATCTGAAAGTACATAACCTCTCCAGTGACCTACATGAAGACCATTACCTGATGGATATGGGAACATATCTAAGCAGTAATATGGTTTTTTATCTGGAGTTTCTACATTAATAGGATTTTCTTCCCAATGCTTTCTCCACTTTTGTTCAATTTCTTTATGATTATATTGCACAGTGATTCCTCCTTCTTTTTTGGCAGATTATAACTTACAACTTTGCCTTTTGTTTAATCACTTTCATAGGTGACACTAAAAAAACCTCTCGCCTCCTATTATAAAAATAAGAGACGAAAGGTTATTATTCCGCGTTACCACTCTTCTTTGTAAAACGAGCTAATCGCTCTATTTTTACACACTTATATCTTCTATAACGGGAAGTCCCGCCATCACCTACTTTAACTTTTCAGCTTGGAACTTAGCGACGAGTTCATAAAATCCCTTTTACTACTTCACACCTTCCAGTAGCTCTCTGAAAAAAATGACTTTACTACTATTTCGCATCATTGTCTTTTGAATATTTTATTATCATAAGGCAAATTTTATCATACCCATTCCTTAAAATCAACGGTTATTTATTTTCTTTTCCATTTTCACCACTTTTGTCTGATTTTATACCATTATCCTCATTTCTGCATCCTTAGTCATCACTATTATTCTAATGGCTTATAAGCAAACCACCAATCATAATGGCTATACATACTTGCTACTTTTTCTGCCTCTTGCACCGTTGTAGGTGGGGGAATGATCACTTGATCACCAATCAATTCATTGTACGGCCAATTAGCTGGCACAGCTACTTCATTGTCATCTGCAACTTGTAAAGCAACTAATGCTCTAATAATTTCTTCCATATTACGCCCAACTTCAGCTGGATAGTATAATATCATCCTAATCTTCCCTGTTGGATCTATAATAAATGTAGCTCTTACAACAGATGTAGGCTTATCTGGTCGAACCATGCCAAGCTCGCTAGCTACCCTTCCTAAAGAATCTGCAATGATAGGAAATAAAATAGGCTGTTCTAAAGAATCTTTAATCCACTCTATCCATTTAATATGTGGTTGTACCTGATCTACAGATAATCCTAATAGCTTCGTATTTAACCGTTCAAAAGTCTCCATATTCTTAGCAAAGGATACAAATTCTGTTGTACATACAGGCGTAAAGTCTCCAAGATGACTAAATAGTATGAGCCAACTTCCCTTATAATCTTCAGGTATTTTTTTCATCCCTTGCGTTGTTTGTACAACCATATTAGGCAAGTAATCACCTATTAATAGCATATCGTCTCATCTCCTTAGATCTACTGTCTAGAATAAACTAATTCATATCTTTGCATATATATGAAGATAAGACTTTTCCTATGTCAAAAGCACTTTGGCCTATTTCTCCTAGTCATTTGATAACGTCCTTTTTTGATAACTTTTTATAAGCTGAATACCAATAGCTCTTGGTATTTTTATCATCACTTTATTTCTTAAACCTGGAACAATCACTTTTTTATTTTTCATTAAACCTATATACGCCTTTTTAGCTACAAATTCTGGCTTCATGGCAAGTCTAGTATCTTTTCTACCTGATGCCTTTTGGAAACTGGTAAGTGTTGCTCCTGGGCATAAACTAGAAACTATAACGCCATAAGGCTTTAGCTCCTCATATAAGGCTTCAGATAAAGAAAGAACATATGCCTTAGTTGCATAATAAACGCCAATATAAGCCCCTGGATGATAGGCTCCTGTTGAGGCTACATTTAAAATTTTCCCTTTTCCTACTGTCTTCATGTCTTTTGCAAAATACTTTGTCAGTAACGTAAGTTGCGTCATATTTAAAGAAATGATTTCCATTATTTTTTCATCTGAAGCCTTCCAAAACTCACCTGCGTATCCCACACCGGCATTATTTATAAGTATGTCTACCTCTAGTTTTTTCTTTATGACTGCTTCATATATATTTTTTGCTGCATCTTCTTTACTTAAATCCTGTGTCACAAGTACAATTTTACTAATTGTTTTCCTTTCTCTTCTCATGACGCCTTCTAATGCTTCTTTAGTTTGTTCTAGCTTCTTGGTACTACGCCCTATAAGAATCAAGTTATATCCTTTAGCTGCAAAAACTTCTGCAAGGGCATAACCAATACCACTTGTTGCACCTGTAAT
>JAHLFQ010000058.1 GCA_018883705.1 Candidatus Cellulosilyticum pullistercoris | reverse complement strand
ATCTTAATACTTCTATACTTAGAGGTCATTAAAATCCCTAACCCAATGCCTAATACACCTGATATGACTATCGCAATAAAAGCAATTTTCATAGCTACTGCAAGACCCCCTAATAGCCTAATTAGATTTCTGCCTTGAAACAGCACATTAATGCCCAAATCCTGCATAGCGCACCTTCCTTTCTATAAAAGAAAATAATACCGAAAGTGGTAGTAAGATAATAAGGTAAGCTATTACTAATAAGAGTAACGCTTCATCTGTCTTGTAATACATACCTATTAAATCCTTGGCTACAAACATAAGATCTGCTAATGCTACCGCACTAAAAATAGAAGTCTCTTTGAGCAAAAAGATTATATTAGCCCCTATGGCTGGTACTGATACAGCAAAGGCTTGTGGTAAAATCACATAGCGAATGAGTTGCCACTCGTTAAGTCCAATACTCATCCCTGATTCAATCTGAGTCTTACTAACGGCTTCAAGCCCACCTCTAAAGGCTTCTGCCATATAGCTCCCGCCCAAAAACGTTAACCCCATTATGGCACAAGTCTCCGCACTGATTTTAATACCTAGCTTAGGTAATCCATAATATAAAAAGAAAAGTTGTATCAAAAGAGGTGTATTTCTAGATAACTCTATATACATACCTACTACTTGCTTCGCAATAGGAATTTTATAATATCTTATTAAACTACATATAAATCCCACTACAGTAGACAATAGAATACCTAATCCACCTAATACAATCGTTAGCTTCGCTGCTTCAATATAAAGTGGTATATATCTTATAATCGCTTCAAAATCCATCTTCCCTCCCCTTTCTCACATTATTTTCATTTCCTAGTAAACATATATGTTTATATTTATTTATTTTTATATGAGTCAAAGTATACGACCTATTTAAAATTTTGTCAATATTTAAAATCAGTATTTTTTAAAAAATGAAATAATACAACATATATATTATATATTTATTAACAAAGGCTTATGTTACAAAAAAGTCATGCAGCTTGACACTCTACATGACTTTTCTTAAACAATTTTATTCTATATCTTAACTTTCAAGTACTACTTATACTATTCTGCTATACTTGCTTTATTGATTTCACTCATTATACTTCCCCAAAGCTTTACCTCATAACCCTCATGTACATCGATATATTCTGGATTACTATATCCAGACCAAATAGTAGCTGCTAAATAAGGCGTATACCCTGAAAAAAGTATATCTTTTGTCTTTCCACTATTTATTTTACCTGCTACCTCCTTAGAATCAAAATACTCAGACATAGCAGTTTCTTGACTCATTGCATACTGTAACATATCTGTTAACTGATGCGCTGTTTCTTCTTTTATTACCACACGAGAACGTTTATCCATGATACTTTCACTTGAATGATCTAGTAGGATATTGCCTTGTGCATCTACTACTTTCACATATGTAGTAGGTTTAATGTAAACTCCTTCATTAGCAATAGTGCTATACGCCGCATTAAGCTCCAGTACTGTTACCCCATTTGTAGTTGCACCTATCGCTAACGCACAAGTTTTATCCTCCTCTACTAATGATTTCATACCAAATCGTTGCAAATAGTCATAGCTAGTGTCATACCCAACACCTTCATATAAAACGCGACAAGCAATTGTATTTACTGAATTTGCTAATGCTTCTTTAATACTCATCTGCTTCTCAGAATAAATGCCATCTTTATTTTTAGGTATGTAAATACTACCATTATCTAGTGAAATCTCTATTGCTTCATCTTTTAATACAGTTTCCTCTGTACAGATATTGATATCAAGTGCTGGTGCATAAACTGCAAGTGGCATTAAAAGATCTCCTACTTGCCTTTTTGCTTGGGTTGCATAGTTAAACCCTAAATTCACCTTTTCTCCACGCCCGCCATATAGTGCCTTAATGTATCCTGTACGATAATCCGTGACTATAAATGCTGCTTGTGGCTCAGGCCTTAAAAGTATGCTTTCTGATTGAATTTGCTCATTTTTTGTAATTCCCCACTCTTTTTTCTTTGTTTCAATTACCTCTCTCATTTCTTCTTCTCCACTTACTACTATACTTAAGCTCTGATGATCTGAAGTACCCTCTAATGCTTTGAACTGAACTTCGTATTCTAAAGAGTACTTATCTATGTTGGGATAGAAGCTTTTATCATTCATATATCGTTCTACTATGCTCTGCATCGTACCATCCAATGTAGTATAAATCTGTAATCCCCCTGAATACATAAGTCTTATGGCTTCAAGTTCAGATAACCCCCTTTCAGTTTGTAAATCTTCAAGTACTTCCTTATAGACTTCATCTACAAAATAGCTCCTCACCTCTGTTGAATCCTGCGCCTCATGTACCTTTTGTATCGCTTCATAAGGTGGATTTTGCAGCGCTACTTCTCGCTCTTTCTCTGTAATATAGCCTTGCTTTTCCATGGCTACTAATATACTTTCTACCGCTCTCCAGTTATTTTCTGGATTAGTTATAGGATCATAATAAGTAGGCCTCTCTATTATAGCCACAATAGATACTTGCTCAGATAAACTTAGTTTATTTACTGATTTACCAAAATAATAATTGGCTGCCGCTTCCACACCATTAAGCCCATGACTTAATCCGACAGTATTCAAATAGTATTCTAAAATCGTATCTTTGCTATATAACTTTTCTAATTGTACGGCTAAATATTGTTCTTGTACTTTTCTTCTCCAACTATTTCCCGCTGGAATCATTCTCTTTACAAGTTGCTGTGTAATGGTCGTACCTCCTGTACTGAAACTTCCGCTCTCTATATTTATAAGCATTGCTTTTCCTATTTTAACTAAATCAATTCCATTATGCTCATAAAATCGTGCATCTTCTATTGCTATAACAGCTTGTTGCATCATAATAGGAATCTCACTTAAAGGTATATATATACCACTAGCCTCTCCTGAAAAGCTGCTTAATTCATTACCCTCTGCATCATATAGAAACGATGTAAGTGCAACTTCTGGAAATTGTATTTCTTCTATATCTGGAGCTGTTTTAATCACACTAACACCCCATGCTACTGTCAAGATACTAATGACTGCTATTCCAAGACCTACACTTCCCACTATCAGATGTGAAATTTGTTTCTTGGTTCTTCTACTGATACTTATCATCTCTTATTCTCCTTCCCCATCTATTTTCTTACTTCTTAGCTTTTATGGTATTATCATTTATAACAAATCATATTTATACCGTTCCATAGGCGCATGAATCAGTAGACTATATGTTATAAGCCATAAAATAATCGTATAAATGACCTGTCCCTCTACATTTAGAAAAGCTTGTAATAAGACAATCAGCACACTTAATAAAATTTCACTTATTTTATTTTCAAATACAAATTGTGACAGAACTATAATCATCAATGTAATAAGAGGTATACTTACTAAGCAAGTGGCAACGAGAGGTCTTAATCTGTAAAATATAGCCCCAACACATGCACCTAATGCAAAACATAAAATGGCCATACTACTTATACTTATTAAATATTCTACCTTAAATGAAAAAGCTCTAGATCCTACTATCGGCTGAGTTAAATATACTTGTAGCTGTGCTATGATCCATATAAGTATATAGCTTATTCCCATAATGAAAAGACTCCCCACTACTCCTACTATGAGGATACCATTAAGAAAGCTTCTACGATCTGCACGGATACTTAACCATCCGCCATAATTTCTAAAACAATAGTTAGCTCCCATAATAAAAAGAAAAATAATGATACCTAAATAAGGCAGTTCAAAAGTAATCATTTTACGATTTCCAGCTTCTAGGTAGCTTTGATGCGCACTAACTATTTCAAACAAACTAATAAGCATATTTATTCCCAATATAACTAAACTACTTTTTTTGAATGCTTCTCCTATAACCTTATACACTTCTTTATTTTTCATTGTGCACCCTCCTTTTTATCCATAAATCATGGGCATAGCTTTGAGTGGGTGCCGTTCTAAGTAGTAAGATGCTTAATACAAAGAAAAGGACAATGAATAAGCCCCCCATTAGTAAGAAATTTTGCTTTTCCTTGAAATAGTCTTTAAACTGTACTAAAAAATGACTTTGAATTGTACTCCAAATAGCAATCCCAAGACATATTATAAAAACAATTTTATTAAACCTATAATATAGTGCACCTACTACTAATCCTAAACTCATAGCACCTGCATAGAGCATCCATTCTATTAAAGCATCAATATGCACAAAATACTGTACTCCACTATGTACACTTAATTTAATATAGTAGCTTACCATAAAAGTAATCAAGCGATTAGCACCTAGACAGCCCAGGATTAACAAGATGCTATAACTTAAAACCCCAATAAAGTAAGTCTTTCTTTTTGCAATCATACTAATATAACCGCTAAATACTCCGCTTCCAAACAAAAAACCTATTGTTAGTAATGCCACTAGTACTATCACCATATGATTATCGTGTAAACACCATTTCATCACTTCATGCTTTCTAGAGTAATAAAGTTGTAACGCTATAAATAGTTCAATAGCATCTGCTATTACTGCTATTATCATGACATATAAGAATGCTCTTTTAGTGGTTTGATTTAGATAGAAAAAAGTCTTTTTTATCTCATTCATCCCTAAACTCCTTTCTCTTAATATGTTCTAGAAATATCTGTTGTAGACTCATTGGCGCTACCTCAATTTGTTCACTCTTTATTACTTCTCTATCTGCCTTTGAGATATTTCCAAAATAAACATATACACTTGTCTTTCCATAGCACTTTTTAGGAAACTTATTGCAGAGTGCTTCTAATTTCTCTAATTTTTCTTTACTGCCCTTTATGTAAAATGCTTGCTCCTTAAGCTCTTGAACATCCTTATTTAGAACGACTTTCCCATCGTCAATTAAGATAACTCTTTCGATGAGTTGCTCTACCTCATCTATAAGGTGAGTAGAAATAATCATTGTACGTGGATACTTTAAATAATCTTCTAACAGAATCTTATAAAAATCCTCTCTACTTACTGCATCTAATCCTAAAGTGGGTTCATCAAAAATCGTAATAGGAGCTCTGCTACATATCCCAATAATAATAAAGACCATTGATTTCATACCTCGTGAATACTTTTGATAGGCCTTATGTATTGGTAACTTAAAAAAATCAACTAATCTTTTTTCTAATGCCTCATCATAATCTTTATATAATATTTGATATAACTTAAATATATCTTTTACTCTCATATGGGGTGCATAAAACTCTCCTTCTCTCACAACACATAAATTTTCAAGCGTTGAAGGCTCTTTTCTTGGGTCTTGACCCAAAATCTGAATCATTCCTTGCTTTGCAATTAATTGATTTGCTATAAGATTAATGAGTGTTGTTTTACCTGCACCATTTTTACCTATTAAACCATAAATTTTATTAGGCTCAATTTCTAAATCTATACCTTGTAATATTACTGAATCCTGAAAGGCATAGTTTAGATTCTTTATTTTCACTGCTAATTCATTCATTATTCATCCATCTCCCCACTACTTACTATAATCTCTATTAACTCTCTCTTACTTATTCCTAGCTTCTTAGCTTCCTGAAATAGATGTGCCATTACAACTTCTTTAAAATTTTCTTTTCTAGCTTCTTTGATTGTAGCCACTGCTCCTGAAGTAACAAACATCCCAATTCCCCTCTTCTTATATAAAATTTGACGTTCAACTAACAAATTAATTCCCTTTAAAACTGTAGCTGGATTAATTTGATAAATTTTTGAAAGCTCATTTGTTGAAGGCACTTGCATTTCCTCTAGAAAATCCCCTTGTAAAATTTCATCTTCAATCCCTCTTGCTATTTGAATATAAATGGGCTCATCCTCATTTAATATGTATTTCATTTGTCTCACCTCACTTTTATATATTGGTTCTCGTTCATATTAAACGATTTGTATCTATATTTTATAAATCACTTATATGGTTAGTTAGTTAACTAACTAACCATATAACTAGTTTATAAAACATATATTCAAAATTGTCAATACATTTTTATTTATAAAAATATAATTTATTTTTATCAGTATTATGCGATTTGATATTCTCATATAGTAGCTATGTTACAAAAAAAGTGACCTCCATCTAATTGGGGTCACCTATCATTATTTTTTCATTTTTACTTAGCTAAAAGTCTATCTACTATTTCTTCCACTTCTTCATCAGAAATATGTTTAATTGTTGCCAGCTCATCTAATAAGAGTCGTTTTGCCTGCATAAATATCATACGTTCACTATTATTAAGTGGTCTTTCATTTTCCATTATTGCTAAATCTCTAACTACTTCACTACACTCAATCAATAATCCAGAAGAAAGTTTTTCTTGATTTTGTTTAATTCTCTGTTTAATATCAACTGAGTAATCAATATCCGTTTCTTTATTTTCTAAAATGGACATTACCTCATCTGCTACACACTCATCATTAATCGCTCTAAAACCTGATGTTGCAATTTTGTCTGTAGGAATCATCATTGTCAGTTCAGGACATTTCATATTTATAATAAAATACTCCTTTACTTCATCAAGCATGCACCTTTCTTCTATTGCCTCAACAATACCAGTTCCTCTCATAGGACAAAAAACATTTTCACCAACTTTAAACATACCTTCACCTCCGATAATATTTTTATGCTTAACATAAATTCACATATTCCAATTAATAGACTTATATATCTTTATTTTGTTGTTATAGTACTAATAAAAATATTTTATAAAAAAGCAGGCAGAACTTAAGTTCTGCCCGTCTAATAAGTTGATTATGTGTCGTATCTGTCATTTTTGATCGCCCCTATTGGGAAATTTTGTAAGAGCATCTAAATAAAAAAAATCACATGTAATTACAAACTATATACGATGCTATATAATCTCTAATCACATGTGAAATCTATAAGTATCTACTGTATACATTTATAGTATACTCCTATTTCTAAAAATAGTCAAATATATTTTTTATAATAAACTTCTAGATTAATAATTCTCTGAAATCTAGAAGTTTATTGTATGTGTATTTCTATAAGCACATTTTTAAAATATTCATTACATCTTGTTGATTAAGCGCTACATAAGCGTTTGATAATCGACCTATTCTCACTGCTTTTTCTGCCATTATTTCAAAGTGTGTTTCATCAATGCCTACTTCTGTTAATGTCATAGGAATGCCACATTTTTTAAAGAAATCTTCTGTGGCATCAATCGCCTTGTTTGCAAGTTCAAATTTATCTTCTATTTCAGGTAAATGCCATACATTTTTAGCATAGTTTACAAACTTCTCAACGGTATTTTCATTTAATATATACCGCATCCATCTTGGTGTTAAAATGGCAAGTCCTACCCCATGTGTAATATCATAAAATGCACTGAGCTCATGTTCAATAGGATGACAAGTCCATGAACCTGATTTGCCTGCTCCTACAAGTCCATTAAGGGCAAGGGTACTTGCCCACATAAGATTAGCTCTTGCCTCATAATTTCTTGGCTGTTTGAGGGCAATCGGACAATATTTAATACATGCCTCAAGCAATCCTTCCGCTAATTGATTTTGAATAAAGGTATCTTCCTCTTTCTGAAAATAATTTTCAAAAACATGAGACATAATATCTGCCGTTCCTGCCGCTGTTTGAAGCGCTGGAAGTGTATAGAGATACTCTGGATCTAAAATAGAAGCCTGTGGAATCATACTCATAGAAGCTGTTCCTAATTTTTCATTACGTTCTGGATTAGAAATAACTGCATTCTTATTCATCTCAGAACCTGTAGCTGCTAACGTTAATATGGTTACAATCGGTAAAACTTCTGTAATTTTACCTGGATCTGTTACAAGGTCCCAAGCATCTCCTTCATAAAAACAGCCTGCACCAATTACTTTAGAACAATCAATAACACTTCCACCACCAACGGCTAAAATAACGTCTATTTTATTTTCTTTACAAAGTCTTACCCCTTCACGAACTGATTCAATCTTAGGATTAGGATCAACTCCTGATAACTCAATAATTTCACAATCTTTAAGAAGCATTTTTACTTCATCGTAAATACCACTTTTTTTAATACTTCCTCCGCCATATACAAGTAGTACTTTTTGACCATGCTTATGGATTGCCTCTGGTAAATTTGAAATCATTCCTTTTCCAAAATAAATTTTAGTATAGGCATTAAAAATAAAATTCTCCATCTTACTTCCTCCTATTTTGATCTGTTTATTTTATTTCTCATACTTCCTTCATACCATCTTATCTTTTATTTTAACATTCATTTCCAACTTCTCAAGTGTTATATTAACTACTTGTTCTCTTATTTTATCATACCCCTCCTCTATCTTAAAGTAATAAAAACAGGCTCATCCTCCGGTCATAGAGGATGAGCCTAATTTTATTGATTATTTTAAAATTGCTCCACTTTTTAATGAACTATTTTTAAGTTCTAAAAGACCATGCATATTGATTGAGCCATTGTTCTCACGAACTGGCATCACTGTTACATCTGTACTTACAAAGATATCTGCATTTAATGTTTGACCTGCAGCATTGACACTTACTGTCCCATTAAAGAAATAGTTATCATTTGTTTTTAATGAAGCAAGATCACCGTATGTATCTGCTGCTCCACCATTCATAGAAATATTATTTTTTGCTACGAATTTAAGCTCAGATGAACCTTTTCCGTATAATGTAATGTTTTGACCTTTATTTCCAAATGAAGTGTTGTTTTCAAGGATAATTGCTGGGTCACTATTTGAAGTAATACCTGCTGCATTATTGTTATAAGAAATACTATTTCTTAATACATGTGGTACTGCAATACCGTCTCCACCAAGTTTAAAGCCGTTACCATCTCCATCACCTGTACCATCTGTTAAAGTACCATTATTAAATGTAATACAATTTTCAATTGTTACAGCACCAATTGGACCTGACTCAATTTTAGAGAATAAATCCCAACCATCATCTAAGTTGTTGTATGCCATACAACCTCTAAATACATTACCTTCTCCACAAGTAATCTTAGCAGCAAAACCGTCTGCATTGTTCATACCTGGGTCACAGTTATCGTATGATGTACAATTTAAGATTAAATTATTTGATGGCCATCTTTCAATGGTTTCTGCACTTGTACCACTAATTTGAAGACCTGTATCTCCATTTTTGTATGTGTTTACTGATTCAATTTTATTATTACTTCCTGCAATTTGAAGTCCTTTGATATTACCTGGTGTATTGCATACATCAATGCCATATACATGCCAGTAGTTACCCCAAAGTTGCATACCACCTTTTGCTTTACTAAAATCAAGTATTGCACGAGTTTTCTTCGCTGGTTTTAATGTGATTCTAGCATTTTTAGTACCGTTGATACCTCTTTCAATTTTTAAAGGTGCAGTCATTTCATAAGTTCCACCTGCAAGCTCAATGGTTTGACCTGCTGATACATATTTTGTTGCTGTATAAATATCAACTGGAGATTCTTTTGTTCCTTCTGCTTCTGCAGTACCTGTTGGTGATACATAAATTGTTTTACCATCAAATTTTCTATAGCTTACTTTTAA
>JAHLFQ010000057.1 GCA_018883705.1 Candidatus Cellulosilyticum pullistercoris | reverse complement strand
TCATAAAAGTAGCTTTTATTATAATAAAGGTTATGAAGCAGCATTAACGAGGAATCTAACATTAGCGATTAAGTATTTAAATAAAGCATTAGTGCTTAATAAGTATCATATAGAAGCTAGAAATTTATTAGGACTTATTTATTTTGAGATAGGTGAGGTGGGAGCGGCATTAAAAGAGTGGATTATTAGTCAGTCTTTAATGAAGGAAGATAATCTAGCCTCTTATTATATTAATCAGATTTCAAAAAAGCAAAAAATACTTTCTAATTATAAAGAAGCCATTACGCTTTATAATAAGGCGCTAGGCTATTTAAAACAGAAAAATGTAGATATGGCCATTATTAGATTAAAAAAGGCGATTAGTATTCATCCTCAATTGGTGGAAGCGAGAGTACTTCTTGGACTCAGTTATATGTACCAAAAAAAGTTTCATAAGGCAAATGAGCACATAAAAAGAGCGCTTGCTATAGATGGCGGCAATGAGAAAGGATTACTTTACTTTAAGGAAATGGAGGAAGAAGATACAAAAAGTATTGCACCTTATGAAATAGAATATCATACAAAAGCGGTTAAAGAGGTCAGGACAAGTAGGGTAATGGATAGAGGAAGAATGTTTAGAAGGTGTCTACTTTACTTTTTGTTAGGTGCAGTAGGTATGCTTTTAATAGAACGATATCTCATACTGCCTAATGAAATTAAGGCTTATCATATGGAAACTAGCCGTTTAAAGGAATCGGAAACAGTACTAACGCAAAAGATACAAACCTTAACAACAGAATACGGTATTAAAGTCGCAGAGTTAGAAAGTAGTAAAAATAAACTAGAAAATGAAGTGATATCTTATGAAAATCAACTAAGTGAGTTTGTACAAAAAGAAAAAATCGCAGATGCTAAGAATTTGATTAATGAAGGCGATTATGTAGAAGCCGCACAGATGTTATATAATGTGGCAAGTACACAGCTCGATACAGTTTCTAAGGATCAATTTAAGCAGCTAAAAGAAGTGGCATATCCTAAAGCCATTGAAAACTTGTATCATGAAGGGATTAGTTTATACAATCAAGATCGTTTGATTGAGGCAAGTACAAAATTTGAATCCATTTTACTTTATGAACCAGAAGAAAGTATGGCAAGCAAGTCTTTGTATTATATAGGCTGTATTTACGAAAGAAATAAAGATCTGGAAAATGCAAAAAGATATTTTGAAAAAATAATAGCTGACTATAGTGAGACACAAGAAGCAAGAAAGGCAAGTAGTAAATTAGAAAAAATCACATCTAACTCGTAGAAAATGGAAGTTATATAAATAATTTTAAAAATATGGAAAAAGATTGACAATTACTGGAAATAAAGCTATTCTTATTTTAGGTTATTTCTAAAATAAGGAGGAGAGAAAAAGTTGCAAATAGAATTTTATATGCTAGATTCTACTTTAATAGTAGCGCTAACAGGGGAAATAGATCATCATACATGTGTGGCAATTAGAGAAGCTGTCGATAAGACTTATCAGAAAAAACGTGCAAAAAATTTATTGTTTGATTTTGAGAAAGTAACTTTTATGGACAGCTCTGGCATAGGCATGTTGATGGGTAGATATAGAGTGGTTGCTATTGGAGGAGGCAAAATTGGTTTATACAATGTGCCTAAAGATATAGAAAAAGTATTAAAGATGGCTAATATCTATAAATTGATGAAAGCTTATTCTAATAAACAAGAGGCATTAAAGGAATTAGCATAACAAGAGAATTAGGGGGTAAGATGGTGCCAAAGAAAAATGAGATTCAGATACAGTTTTTAAGTCATTCTATTAATGAAGCTTTTGCCAGAGTATCTATTAGTGCTTTTGTTGCACAGTTAGACCCTACAGTAGAAGAAATATACGATATTAAAATGGCAGTATCTGAAGCAGTTACTAATGCAATTATTCATGGCTATGAGAATAAGGAAGGAATTGTCACTGTCAAATGTAGCTATGAAGATAAATGGGTTGAGATTGAAATTATAGATGAGGGGAAAGGGATAAATAGTGTTGAGGAGGCCATGACGCCACTCTATACAACTTCGCTAGAAGAGGAGAGAGCAGGACTTGGCTTTACAGTTATGCAAGAGATGATGGATGAAGTTGAGGTATGCTCACACCCTGGATTAGGTACAACAGTAAAAATGAAAAAATCCCTTGGTAAATAATACAAGGGAAAAGGTGGGATAAAATTGGATCATACCTTAGAACTGATTATACGTGCACAACAGGGTGATGAAGAAGCGAAGAATCAATTAGTAAACGAAAATATGGGACTAGTATGGAGTTTAGTAAGAAGATTTTCAGGCCGAGGCTATGAGTTAGAAGATTTATTTCAAATTGGTAGTATAGGACTTCTAAAAAGTATTGATAAGTTTGATCTGAGCTTTAATGTAAAATTTTCAACTTACGCAGTACCTATGATTGTTGGAGAGATAAAGCGCTTTCTACGAGACGATGGCATGATAAAGGTAAGTCGCTCTTTAAAGGAAACAGCCTATAAAGCTAGGATGCTTAAAGAAGAACTTATAAAAGAGTATCATAGAGAGCCAACACTTAGTGAGATTGCAGCAGGATTGGATTTAGAGGTTGAAGAAGTAGCTTATGCCCTAGAATCTAATGCAGAAGTTGAGTCATTAAGTGCTGTAATTTATCAAGGAGATGGTAGACCGATTACATTAAGCGACAAGATTGATGAAGCACCCGTACTTCAGAATAGCTTGGTAGATAAAATGATTTTAGCTGAACTTATTGAAAGATTACTTCCTATTGAACGTGAGCTCATTACCATGCGATATTTTGAAGACCGTACGCAAACAGAAATTGCAAAGGCATTAGATATATCACAAGTGCAGGTGTCACGTATTGAAAAACGAATACTGAAAAAAATGAAAGATATGATGGAAAAATAGAAATAGAGCAAAGTGATTGCTAGAGATAATCTAGTTGCATTTTGCTCTATTTTTTATTTAAAACTAATGATTTATAAATTATTTTGTTTAGTACGAGATAATTAAATCGAATTATGAAAGAATTGTAAAGAGGAGTTTTGGATTAATGTTCGGTTTATGGCGAGGGAAATGAGAAAAATAAAGGCTTAAGTATTTGAAATAGAAAAAAATGATGAAAAAATAGAGGTTAGATGAAATAAAAATCGAACTATTATTTTGTATTATATTTTATTGTTCGAATTTTATATTGACGATGAAAATGAAGTGTGATACGCTTTAAGTAAGTTAATTTAGGTGAATTCTTTTGAAAGGGGAACCACAATGAGTGTTTACAGAGTGTACGTAGAGAAAAAAGAAGGTTTTGATATAGAAGCCAAGCGTATGGAAAATGAATTAAAGAATTTTTTAAATATCAAATCTGTAAAAAATGTAAGAATACTGAACCGATATGATGTTGAACATATTACCGATAAGGCATATAAAAAGGCATTAAATACTATTTTTTCAGAACCTCAATCAGATCTATTAGTAGAAGAGCTTGAAGTAAAAGACGAGTTTGTGTTTGCAGTAAGCTACTTAAAAGGACAATATGACCAACGTGCAGATTCTTGTGAACAATGCATTCGTATTATTGATAGTCAGTTACAGCCCATCGTTCAAACAGCAAAGGTTTACCTCATCAGTGGTGATTTGTCAGAAGCTGAAAAAGAAAAAATTAAAAAAAGTGTTATTAATCCAGTAGAATCAGAAGAAGTTTCTCTTGAAAAAAGAGAAAGTTTAGATATGACATATCCTGTACCTGAGGAGGTAAAGGTAATAGAAGGATTTATAACATTTGATGAAGCTGTTTTAGAAACATATAGAAAAGAACAAGGGCTTGCAATGAGCTTAGAAGACCTTGTTTATTTTCAAAAATACTTTAAGAGTATTAATAGAAATCCTAGTTTTACAGAGTTAAAAGTCGTAGATACATACTGGTCAGATCACTGTCGTCATACCACTTTCATGACAGAACTTACTGAGATTGAAATTGAAGAAGGGGAATTTGCTAGTCCTATTAAAGAAGCGCTTAATGAGTACTATGCCATAAGAGAAGAAGTATATACTCAAAAAGCTAAAAAAGTAACACTTATGGATATGGCGACTATCATCGCAAAATACCTAAAGAAAAACGGACAACTTAAAGAGTTATTTGAGACAGAAGAAATTAATGCTTGTACCATTAAGGATACAATTAACGTAGATGGTAGAGACGAAGAATATCTTATCTTATTTAAAAATGAAACACATAATCACCCAACGGAAATTGAACCTTTTGGTGGTGCAGCAACTTGTCTTGGTGGTGCCATTCGTGATCCATTATCAGGACGTAGTTACGTTTATCAAGCCATGCGTGTGACAGGTGCAGCTGATCCGAATGAACCAATCGAAAATACACTTATTGGTAAATTACCACAACGTGTTATTACAAAAACAGCAGCTAATGGCTATAGCTCATATGGTAACCAAATCGGTCTTGCAACAGGTGAGGTTAAAGAATATTACCATGAAGGCTATAAAGCAAAACGTTTAGAAGTAGGGGCCGTAGTAGGTGCTGTTAAACGTGCCAATGTTAAGCATGAAGAGCCAAAACCGGGAGATGTGATTATTTTACTAGGTGGTGCAACAGGGCGAGATGGATGTGGCGGCGCAACGGGATCTTCAAAAGAGCATACAGAAGATTCACTTCATACTTGTGGTTCAGAAGTGCAAAAAGGTAATCCAGTGGTTGAAAGAAAGCTCCAAAGACTTTTTAGAAACCCAGAGTTCTCAAGATGTATTAAACGTTGTAATGACTTTGGTGCAGGTGGTGTATGTGTTGCTATTGGTGAGATTGCTGAAGGGCTTAAAATTAACCTAGACCTTGTGCCGGTTAAATATATGGGGCTTGATGCAACAGAGCTTGCGATTTCTGAATCACAAGAACGTATGGCTATTGCAATAGATAAAAATGATTTAGAGAAAGTCATTAATCTTGCACATGAAGAAAATATAGAAGCTGTTTGTGTAGCAGAAGTAACAGAAAATAAACAACTTGTCATGACTTGGAAAGGAAAAGAGGTGGTTCATATTGATAGAAGCTTCTTAGATAGTGCAGGCGTTACTCAGCAAAGACAAGCAAAGGTGAGTGCACCAACTATAGTTATTAATAACGATGTGCTTACAAAAGAAAATATTTTAAAAACATTAAAAGACTTAAATGTAGGTTTACAAAAAGGTTTAGGGATGCAATTTGATAGTACCATTGGTGCAAATACAGTCCTTATGCCATATGGTGGTAAAAATCAGCTGACTAAAGAAAATGGTATGGTTGCTAAGGTACCTGTACTAGATGGAGAAACAACAGCAGCAACTTATATGACTCATGGATTTGATCCTTATTTATTAGAAGGCTCACCTTTCCATGGTGCCTTGTTAGCGGTTGTAGAAAGTGTTGCTAAAATCGTTGCATTAGGTGCGGATTATAGAAAGACTTATTTATCTTTTCAAGAGTATTTTGAACGTCTTACAAACAGTGAAAGTTGGGGGAAACCAGTAGCTGCTTTATTAGGAGCACTTAAAGCGCAAAAAGAGTTAGGAATTGCTGCAATTGGTGGTAAGGATAGTATGTCAGGTACTTTCGAAAACATGAGTGTACCGCCAACACTTATTTCCTTTACTTGTAATTTAGGAGATGCCAGTGAATGTATAAGCGGTAGCTTAAAAGAGGTAGGTAGTCGATTAGTTTTAGTAAGTATCACATTGGATAATACCTTTATACCTGACTTTAAACAAATGCATAAAGCTTATGGTGCGATTTATGAACTTGTTAAAAAAGGCCAAGTAAGAAGTAGTTATGCGATTGGAAAAGGCGGGATCGTAGCTGCGCTAAGTCAAATGGCTATCGGTAATGAAATTGGAGTGAAAGTGAATTTACCAGAAGAAATTGCACCATTTATAGCTAGCTATGGTAGCCTTGTTTTAGAGGTTTCAGATGAAGTAGCTACCTCATTAGATTCCGAAATCTTTACAGTAATTGGTGAAACGACTAAAGCTAAGAAGCTTCAAATTGATGATGTTAAAATCAAACTAGAAGATATTATTCAAAACTTATTAGCACCAACGAAAGAAGTCTTTGTACAAAAAGTAGATGTAAACATGCCTTCTATAGATGCCACTTTTTTAGGTGAAAGAAAGATTTATGTAGCTAAACAAAAAATTGCAAGGCCTGAAGTAATGATTCCAGTCTTTCCAGGTACAAACTGCGAAATGGATACAAGACGTGTTTTTGAAAGAGCGGGTGCTAAAGTGAATGAAGTTCTATTCCTGAATCGTACGAGTACAGATATTGAAGAGTCTATTGAAAGGCTATATAAAGGCATTAAGCACGCACAAATTATTGCTTTCCCAGGTGGCTTTTCAGCGGGAGATGAACCTGATGGGAGTGGTAAATTCATAGCTTCAACCTTTAGAAATGAAAAATTAAAAGAAGCTATTTATGAGCATCTCTACAAAGAAGATGGTTTAATGATTGGTATTTGTAATGGTTTCCAAGTACTTGTTAAATTAGGGCTTCTGCCATATGGTGAAATTCGTGAAATGGATGCACAATGTCCAACACTTACTTTTAACACGATTGGTAAACATATTTCAGTTATGGCTAAAACAAAGATTACAAGTGTGGCATCGCCATGGTTAAACGAAGTCCACCTAGGGGAATGCTATGAGATTCCACTTTCTCATGGGGAAGGTAGATTTGTGGCACCCAATCATGTTTTAAATGAGCTAATTGCAAAAGGGCAAGTGTTTAGTCAATACGTAGATGAATCAGGTTTTGTAAGTTCTGATGGTAATGTGAATGTAAATGGTAGTATGCACAATATTGAAGGCATTGTTTCAGCTGATGGACGTATCATTGGTAAGATGGGTCATAGTGAACGTATAGGTCAGTTTGTTCATAAAAACATTCCGGGTAATAAAGATCAAAAACTTTTTGAATCAGGAGTCAACTACTTTAAATAATTAGAAAATAAAAGATAACATTTAGATAAATGGAGGTTCTTATGAAAGTAGCTTTTGTCATGGGAAGTGATTCAGATCTTCCTGTAGTAGAAAAAGGGATAAAAACAGTTAAAGAGTTTGGTATTGACGTAGTTGTGCGTGTTATTTCAGCGCATCGTACGCCACAAGCAGCAGAAGAGTTTGCAAAAAATGCAGAAGCAAATGGTATTGGGGTCATCGTAGCTGCTGCTGGTAAAGCAGCACACTTAGGAGGGGTTCTTGCGGCGTATACAACTATTCCTGTTATTGGCCTACCTATTAAATCAAGTACATTAGATGGTCTTGACTCACTGCTATCTATCGTTCAAATGCCTCCTGGTATTCCAGTAGCAACAGTAGCTATTGATGGAGCAGAAAATGCAGGTATTTTAGCAGTGCAAATATTAGCACTTGGCAATATGGAGCTTAAAGAAAAACTTAAAGCACATAAAGCCTCGATGGCTGAAAAGGTAGCATCAAAAGATGCTGCTGTGGTAGCAAAATTTAGCTAGGATTTGATAAGCATTATCTAAAATAAAATGATAAAAGTGGAGGCGTATTTAAAATGGAAAAAAGAGAGCAAATATATGAGGGAAAAGCAAAGAAAGTATATGCAACAGATGATAAAAAGTGTTATGTTGTAAGCTACAAAGATGATGCAACAGCATTTAATGGAGAGAAAAAAGGTACAATCGTAGGTAAGGGTGTTGTTAATAATCGTATGAGTAATATCATGTGTCAAATGCTTGCTAATCATGGTATTGAGACACACTTTATAAAAGAACTGAATGAGAGAGAAACAGTAGTAAAAGCTGTAGAAATCGTACCACTTGAAGTGATTGTAAGAAATGTTGCAGCTGGTTCCTTTTCTAAACGTTTTGGTGTAGAAGAAGGCACAGTGCTTCAAAATCCAACCATTGAATTTTGCTTAAAAAATGATGCGCTCCAAGATCCAATGATTAATGATTATCAAATTTTAGCTCTTGGAATTGCTACAAGAGAAGAATTAGATGTAATGACAGAGATGACTTTTAAAATTAATACCTTACTTAAAGAATACTTTGCTCAAATTGGTGTTAAACTTATTGATTTTAAAATCGAACTTGGTAGATATGAAGGTAGAATTATTTTAGCTGATGAAATTTCTCCAGATACATGTCGCTTCTGGGATGCAGAAACCAATAAAAAACTTGATAAAGACCGTTTCAGAAGAGACCTTGGTGGGGTAGAAGAAGTTTATCAAGAAATGCTTGCAAGAATAACGAAGTAGGAGTGAAGCCAAATGAAATTTTTACAAGAAGATTCATTACATGAAGAATGCGGCGTAATAGGGATTTATAGAGCTGAAAAAGACGCAGCAAGACATGCATATTATGGCTTATTTGCACTTCAACATAGGGGGCAAGAATGTGCTGGTATTGCTGTTAATCAAGGCGGTAATATTGAACTAAAAAAAGGAATGGGATTAGTTGCAGATGTATTTGATGAATCAGACCTTAATGAACTTCAAGGTAACATTGCCATTGGTCATGTAAGATACTCTACTGCAGGAGATAAGGATGTAAGAAATGCCCAACCTCTTGTGGCCAAATACAAAAAAGGTGACATGGGACTTGCGCATAACGGAAACCTTGTGAATGCAGAGACGATTAGAGAAATACTAGAAGATAGCGGTGTGATTTTTCATACGACAACAGATACAGAGTCTATTCTTAATCTCATTGCAAGGTATAGTAATAAAGGTATTGAAACAGGTATTAAACATACGATGAGTTTACTAAAAGGCGCTTATGCACTGGTTCTTACAATAGGAGACTCTTTAATTGGTATTCGTGATCCGCATGGCCTAAGGCCTCTTTGTATTGGAAAATTAAGTGATGGTTATATTCTAGCTTCTGAAAGTTGTGCGCTAGATGTTGTGGATGCAGAATTTATAAGAGATGTAGAACCAGGAGAGATTGTTGTTATTAATGGAGAAGGTCTTCGTAGCATCGAACCTGCTAGCATGTGCCAAAAACATCTATGTGTCTTTGAACATATTTATTTCGCTAGACCAGATAGTGTTTTAGATGGAGATAGTGTGTACGATTTTCGAGTTAATACAGGTCGCCTTCTAGCAAGACAGAAAAAGATAGAGGCAGATATAGTCATGCCAGTACCTGACTCAGGGGTGCCAGCAGCAATTGGTTATGCTAAAGAATCAGGTATTCCTTATGAGGAAGGGTTAATCAAAAACCGCTATATTGGGCGTACTTTCATTCAGCCTACTCAAGAAATGAGAGAAAATGCAGTTAGAATTAAATTAACACCACTTAAGCAAAACATCGAGGGCAAACGCATTATTATGATTGATGATTCTATTGTAAGAGGTACAACTTGTAAGCGTATTGTAGAGCAAGTAAGAAGAGCTGGGGCTAAGGAAATTCATGTATGCATTACGTCACCTCCCGTAAGATATTCTTGTTACTTTGGCATTGATACACCTTATAGACAATTTTTAATCGGTGCTCAAAAGACAGTAGATGAAATCTGTGAATATTTAGGTGCAGATTCACTTACCTATTTAGGTGAAGAGGAATTAAGAAAGGCGTGTGGCTATAAGAGTCAATTCTGTAAAGCATGTTTTAATGGGAAATATCCAATGGAAGTACCGGCAGATGCGAAGTTATAAGGCTAGGGAATATAAAAGTGGAGGAGACTAAGATGGTGAATACAAAAATTACCTATAAAGATGCAGGTGTAGATGTACATCGAGGGTATGAAGCGGTAGCACAAATGAAAAAACATGTTAGGTCAACATATACTAAGGGCGTGCTTACGGATATCGGAAGTTTTGGTGGGGCATTTTCTCTAGCAGCCTTTAAAGATATGGAAGAACCTGTACTTGTTTCAGGAACAGATGGCGTAGGAACCAAGCTTAAGTTAGCTTTTGATATGAATAAACATGACACAATTGGGATTGATGCAGTAGCTATGTGTGTAAATGATATTATTTGTAGTGGTGCAGAGCCTCTTTTCTTCTTAGACTATATTGCAACAGGACGTATTGCACCAGAGCATATTGCTGATATTGTAAAAGGGATTAGCGAGGGTTGTGTGCAAAGCCTATGTGCGCTTGTAGGTGGTGAAACAGCCGAGATGCCAGGTTTCTATTCAGATGGAGAATATGATGTAGCTGGATTTGCAGTAGGTATTGTTGATCGTAAGAAGATGATTGATGGTAGTACAATCAAAGAAGGTGACATCATTATTGGTTTACCATCATCAGGAGTACATAGTAACGGTTTCTCACTTGTTAGAAAGTTAGTTGAAGTGGCAGGTATAGAGCTAGATACTTATGAGGAAAGCTTAGGGGAAACATACGGAGAAGCTTTTCTTAAACCAACTAAACTGTATGTGAAAGCGATTAAAGCAGCTAAAGAAGTAGCAACACTTAAAGGGATTGCTCATATTACAGGTGGTGGTTTTATTGAAAATGTACCACGCATCCTTCCAGAAGATGTCAGTGCTAAAATTCATTTAAAGGCGATTGAAAAGCCAGCTATTTATGATTTTTTAGAAAAGACTTCTGGTCTAGGTGTGGAGGAGCTTTATAATACTTTCAATATGGGAATTGGCATGATGGTTGTTGTAGCAAGTGAAGAGATAGATAAGGTGATAAGTGCCCTTCATAAAGCAGGTGAGAAAGCAACTGTAATTGGGGAGATTGTTAAAGGTAATCAGGGAGTTATCTTATGTCAGGATTAAGATTAGGGGTTCTTGTTTCTGGTGGAGGTACGAACTTGCAAAGTGTGATAGATGCCATTGAAGCAGGTGCTTTAAAGAGTCAAATTGTATGTGTTATTTCTAATAAAGAAGCAGCTTATGGACTAGAAAGAGCAAGAAAACATAAAATTCCAGCTTATTTTATTAATCCTAAGGAAGAGAGCTATGATGAAAAGCTTCTGACACGTTTAAAAGAGGAAGAAGTCGATTTAGTAGTACTTGCAGGATATCTTAAAATTTTAAATCAAGAGCTGATTAAGGCTTATGAAAGGCGTATTATTAATATTCATCCG
>JAHLFQ010000056.1 GCA_018883705.1 Candidatus Cellulosilyticum pullistercoris | reverse complement strand
GAAGATATAATGAATTACAGTTCATTCAATGTGCTTGTAGGCTTACTGAACATTGTAGTGTAAGTGGACAAGGAGGGGGCTCTAAGCGAAATGAGATGAAGCAGCTTATTAAGAAGTTTAGACAAATAAATCCTTATATTGATATTAATATTTTTAAAAGTGTGCATGATGTCAATCTAGAGACCATTATAGGCTATCATGATCATAAACATACCTATGATTTCTTAGAGATTTATAAAAAGGGTATGACTAAAGAATAAATAAAAAGAGTTAGTAGTATAGAATCACTTTTTTTGGGGGGGCTTGAATATGGAAGAGGATAAGATTTGGATCTATCAGGCAAAGAGTGGTATGCAATTAAGTCGGGCAGTTTACTATGATAATGGGTTGCTATTACTGCCTAAACAAACCATTCTTACATCGGGAGCAATTGTTCGCTTAAAGTTCTATGGTGTTGAAGAATTGTTTATATATAGGCGAAAGCAAGAGGAAAGATTGCAAGAAAGTCAGATGGGGCATTATATTGCACGTATAAGAGAAACAGATGAGTTTAAAGCTTTTAATCAGTCACATACACAACTTGTAAATTTTGTTAAGGATGATTTTAATAAAATGCTTACAGATCACAGTAAGATTGATACAAGTGCATTGCTTGGAGACGTGGATAAGTTATTAAAAACCAATAAAAATGGTATACAAGTTTTTGATATGCTTCATTGTATTCATGATTATGATGATTCAACGTATGTACATTCAGTTAATGTATCACTCATTTGTAATGTAATTGGCAAATGGCTTGGCTTTTCAGAAGGGGACGTTCAAATATTAACATTATGTGGCTTACTACACGATATAGGTAAGTTGATGATGCCAAAAGAGATTATTACTAAGCCCGGGAAATTAACACTGCTTGAATTTGCTACGATTAAAACACATCCCTATGTAGGGTATCATATTTTGCAAGAAGATTTAGATGAGCATATTAAAAATGCTGTATTACAACATCATGAAAAGTGCGATGGAAGTGGTTATCCAAAGGGTCTTCATAAGGATGAAATTGATGAATTTGCTAAAATTGTTACGATTGCCGATATCTACGATGCTATGACGGCTAACCGTGTTTATAGAGAAGGACTTTGTCCTTTTGATGTCATAGAAATATTTGAAAAGGAAGGCTTTCAGAAATATGAACCACGTTATCTGTTAGTCTTTTTAGAAAGAATGGTAGAAGCCTATATTAATAGAAACGTACGATTAAGTAATGGTGAAGAAGGTCAAATCATTATGATTAATAAGTTTGCTCTATCAAAACCGGTAGTACGTGTTCGTGATCAGTATATCGACTTATCAAGAAAAGGTAATCTTTCAATAAAAGCATTAATTTAAAACAAGCCCAGTCTTAAAAAGGACTGGGCTTATTTTTAAATTTATGATAAAGTTTGTAAGACTAAAAAGAAAGCTATTTTTTAAGTTGTAGATTTTTCTAAGAGATGAGTTAAAGCTGAAATATCAGTGTAGCTATTTTGATAATTTGGAAAGTCATTACGCTTAATAACTAAACCATAAGGAAACATAGCAAAATGACAAGACTCAAAGTCAGGTAAAGCTAATGCATGTGTTTTTTCAAACTGATCTTTAGCCAAAGCATAATGACTTTTTAAAATAACGTAATAATCATGAACATGCTTCATGTTTTTACTAATTTCACCTGTTTCAAGACGTTTCTTAGTGACCTCATGATTGGCATCTATCATAATTTCAATGACTAATAAACTGCCAAGATCGTGATTTAAAATCTCATAGAGTCGCTGCTTAACCTTTAAGTCTGTTGTAGTGTTATAATCATGAAGTAAGACAGTAAGATTAGGAAGGGAATATTCTGCACCAAAAGCATCTTTAAAAATAAGCATTTGGTCTTTAATAATGATTTGGTCCATGAATTGTTTAGCCATTATTTAAATCTCCTTTAGATGTTTTATACCGGTATCATAGCATATTTTTTTAAAATGAAAAATAGGTTAAATTAGAGATGGAGAATAAAGCGTAGAGATAGATGATGAAGCGACTAAAAAATTGTCCCTATTTAAAAATAAAAGAAATAGAGGAAATGATAGAAAGAGAGAGGCAAATTCTTTCTTATATGAGGTTAGAAACGGCAAAATATGAGAAAGCCTTAAAAGAAGCAGATATTAAGATGCTTTATAAGCTAGAGAAATCCTACTATGATGGTTTTGGGTGGTCGAATAGGATATCAGCTAACCTAGGATTAGAAATGCCTTTAATAATAGAAAAACTTCGTGATCAGCAGGAGATACCCAAGAAATGTCAGGCTTGCCCTTATGGAGCAAAAAATTGCCAAGACTTACTGATTTTTAAAAAAAGCCGAGTATCTTTTTTTCGCAAAAAGATTAGGCAAGCAACTAGTTATTATAATGGAATGACCCAGCTTCTTAATATTATGTTAAATGAGCACATCAAATATGCCCATCAAAAAGAAGATTGGTTTATCATGTTTGATGCGGATCCAAGATTATCTCTAATCTATTTTAATATAGAATCTTTTAAGCCATCAGAAAAAGGTCATTATGCAGTGCGTCTATTGTATCAAGATGAGAAAGCTTTAGAAATAAGACAAGAACAAATAGAATATGAATATGAAGTAACAAGTCAAATACTAAAAGGCACCTATCTTATGGATGGCAATCAAAATTTAAAACTGATAAAAGTTTATTTGCCAAATGAAACAATAAAGGGGGTGGAAAAAGAAGTCATGCATGCAATCAATGTCTTATTAAAAAGGCTTAATAAGAGATTTGGGAGACGTTATGGTCAGATACAAGGCACTTATATAGAGCTTGATAACTATTCAATAAGCTATAAAATGCAACTGATAAACCTTCTAGAGCCATTAGGATATAAGGTATTAGGGCGAATAAGTAGCCGGGGTCGTTTTGAAGAAAAACGTTTACTTCTTTACTTATGTAGGTCCTCTGATAAAGGATTGATTTAAGAAAAGATAAGTAGTAAGAGAGTATTTATAAGAACTAAAGTAGATACGAGGCAGTGCAAAAGACCATCTGCCTCGTATTCACTTTTTTAGTGATTACCATAACCTTCGCTTTTAATAGAATGTTTTTTGCTGGTACGGTTATGATTCTTAGCTTCTTCGGAAGTAAGAGGGGTTTGACCATTACATTTTTTCATACGAACTTCTTTTGGATCGATTTGGCTATCTTTTGGCATTTTAAGACCTCCTTTTATTTTAGTTTGACCAAACTTTATTAATAATTACGTGGAAAATGTTGTTTTTTAAACTCATGAAGGGTGTATCCATTGAAACTAGTCATTTTATCATGTAAAATGAAAAAGAATGTATGAGTACAGGAGGATGAAAAAATGAGCAAAAGACAAATCGTAGAAATTTCTACTCAGGAGGCAAAGCGTCAAACTGAGATTATTAATATACTTTCTCAAAGAATTAAAGGAAAGAATTTAAAATTCTGTTTATCAACTTTTGGGTGTCAAATGAATGCAAGAGACTCAGAAAAGATTAAAGGAATGTTAGAAGAAATTGGTTACCTTCAAACAGAAAATGAGGATGAAGCAGACTTTATCCTTTATAATACATGTTGCGTTCGTGAAAATGCAGAAACAAAAATTTATGGACGTTTAGGGGCACTTAAAGGTAAAAAGAGAGAAAATCCTAATTTAATTATTGCGTTATGTGGTTGTATGATGCAACAAGATATGGTAGTGGAAACTTTAAAGAAAAATTATAAGTTTGTAGATATTATTTTTGGAACTTATAATACTTATAAACTACCAGAATTATTACAAACACGTTTAGAAACAGGTGAAAATATTATTGATATTTGGGATTCTTACAAGGATATTGTAGAGGATTTACCAGATGCAAGAAAATATGATCATAAAGCTTGCGTAAATATTATGTATGGTTGTAATAATTTCTGTACTTATTGTATCGTTCCTTATGTAAGAGGAAGAGAACGCAGTCGTCAGCCAGAAGATATTATGAATGAAATTAAAGGATTAGTAGCAGACGGTGTAACAGAAATTATGTTACTTGGACAAAATGTTAATTCTTATGGGAAAACATTAGAAAATCCAATGACATTTGCAGCATTACTTAAACAAATTAGTCAAATTGAAGGCTTAAAACGTATTCGTTTCATGACTTCTCATCCAAAAGATTTAAATGATGAACTGATTGAAGTGATGGCAAGTCATGATAATATTTGTAAAAGTCTTCATTTACCTTTCCAATCAGGAAGTAGCAAAGTACTTAAAAGAATGAATCGCCACTATACGAAAGAAAGTTACTTAGAGCTAGCACATAAAATCAAAAAAGCTATGCCAAATATTGGATTTACTACAGATATTATTGTAGGATTCCCAGGAGAAACTGAAGAAGATTTTAATGATACGATGCAGGTGGTAGATGAAATTGGATATACAAGTGCATTTACATTTGTTTATTCTAAACGAACAGGTACACCAGCAGCGACTATGGAAGAACAGGTAGATGAACAAGTAGCAAAAGAACGTTTTAATAGACTGACTGCGCTTGTTAATCAAAAAGCGGCTGAAGCTCTAAGTAAGTATCAAGGGCAAACAGTTGAAGTATTATTAGAAGAAATCAGTAAAAACAATCGTAGCGTCTTAAGTGGGCGTACAGATACAGGTATTTTAGTTAATGTAGAAGCCTCAGAAGATATGATTGGTCAATATGTTCCAGTATATATTAAAGAAACAAAGTCACATTATTTAGTTGGAGAGTTGGCAAAATAAATGTTAAAAGATAAAGTAACACCTATGATGGCTCAGTATCTAACGATTAAAGAAGCAAATCCTGAGTGTATTTTATTCTTTAGGTTAGGTGATTTTTATGAAATGTTCTTTGAAGATGCAAAAATCTGTTCTAGAGAGCTAGAAATTACATTAACTGGGAAAGACTGCGGTTTAGAGGAAAGGGCACCTATGTGTGGTGTGCCCTTTCATGCA
Source organism: Candidatus Cellulosilyticum pullistercoris (assembly GCA_018883705.1). Lineage (GTDB taxonomy): Bacteria > Bacillota > Clostridia > Lachnospirales > Cellulosilyticaceae > Cellulosilyticum > Cellulosilyticum pullistercoris. Next base: position 8,061 of record JAHLFQ010000056.1, on the reverse strand, counting down.
GCAGATAATTATATCGCAAGACTGGTAGAAAAAGGGTATAAGGTTGCTGTCTGCGAGCAGGTAGAAGATCCTAAGGCGTCAAAAGGCCTTGTAAAGAGAGACATTGTCCGTATTGTGACACCAGGAACTATCTTAGAAGGCACTATAGTTAAGGAAGGTAAAAATAATTATATTGCAAGTATTGTAGGAAATGGGTTTAAGTATGGATTAAGTATTTGTGATGTCACCACAGGTGAATGGCTTGCAACACAAATTGAGGGTGAGCAAAATAAACGTAAATTATTAGATGAGTTAGCTAAGTTTTCGCCAGTAGAATGTCTACTTGAAGCGAGCGTTTATGAAGACGAAGAGATACGCAATTTCTTAAAAGAGCGCTTACATTGTTTAACGGAACAAATAGAAAGTTCAACTTTAGATGTCACTTTAGCAGAAAATTTATTACTTAAGCATTTTCAGCTTCTTTCATTAGGTGGCATGGGACTAACAAGTGGTGAAGTGGACATGTTAGCGACAGCCAGCTTACTTGCCTACTTAAAAGAAACTCAAAAAACAGATTTATCTCACCTTATGCATGTGAGTTTATATAATGTAGATGCATATATGCTTTTAGATATTGCCACAAGGCGTAATTTAGAGCTGACAGAAACATTAAGAGAAAAAAGAAGAAGAGGTTCACTGTTATGGGTACTTGACCATACAAAGACCTCTATGGGTTCTCGCTATATTAGAAAATGTATTGAGCAACCACTTATTCATGTAGAGGAGATTAATGAGCGATTAAATGCCACAGAGGAACTTAAGAATAAGCCGCTTCTAAGAGCAGATTTTATGGAAGCTTTAAGTAATATTTATGATATTGAGCGCTTAATGAGTAAGGTTTCTTATGGGACTTGTAATGCAAAAGACTTAATTGCACTTAAACAATCTCTCAAGGTTTTACCAGAAATAAAAACTTTATTAAAAGAAATGACAGCTAATGGGTTAGTACATCTCTATGAAAATATGGATGTTATGAGTGATATTTACACCTTAATTGAAGGGGCAATTGAAGAAGAAGCACCTCTTTCAGTTAGAGAAGGAGGGCTCATTAAAGCAGGATATAATGAGCAGGTAGATCACTTAAAAGAGGTAAAAGAAAAAGGGGCTTCTTGGCTCATGGAAATAGAAGCTAAAGAGCGCGAAAAGACAGGGATTAAGAATCTTAAAATTAAATATAATAAAGTATTTGGCTATTTTCTAGAGGTGACACAGTCCTATAATCATTTAGTACCTGATTATTTCATACGTAAGCAGACACTTGCTAACTGTGAGCGTTATATTACAGAAGAGTTAAAAAAAGTAGAAGAAGAAGTACTAGGAGCTGAAGATAAGCTTAATGCTTTAGAATATCAATTATTTACAGAGATTCGAGGTAGTGTATTAGCCCAGATGCATCGTTTATTAGGAGTCTCACATCAAATTGCTATTTTGGATATGTTCTGCTCATTAGCAGATGTAGCAGATGAATATCATTATGTTAAGCCTATCGTAAGCGAAAGCTATGATTTAGAGATTAAAGAAGGACGTCACCCAGTAGTTGAAAAAATGCTAGGTAGTCAAAGCTTTATTTCAAACGATGTGTCACTTAATCAAAAAGAAGCACAAATGATGCTTTTAACAGGACCTAACATGGCAGGTAAATCAACTTATATGAGACAAGTAGCTCTTATTGTGCTGATGGCACAAATCGGTTCCTTTGTTCCGGCAGAGGCAGCCACAATTGGTGCAGTAGACCGTATCTTTACACGAGTAGGGGCATCAGATGATTTAGCTTCTGGGCAAAGTACCTTTATGGTTGAAATGATGGAAGTGGCTAACATCTTACATCATGCAACAGATAAAAGTTTACTGATTTTAGATGAAATTGGACGTGGCACAAGCACCTTAGATGGTCTTAGTATTGCATGGTCTATTATCGAGCATATTACTGAGCGTATCGGTGCTAAAACATTATTTGCAACGCATTATCATGAGTTAACAGTCCTAGAGGCGTCTATTAATGTCCTCAAAAATTATTGTGTATCTGTTAAAGAAATGGGTGAAGATATTATTTTTCTTCATAAAATAGTACCAGGTAGTGTAGATCATAGTTATGGGATACAAGTAGCTAAACTTGCAGGTGTGCCTAGAGTTGTGTTAGATCGTGCAAAAGAGCTTCTTACCTTACTCGATTCTAAAGAGAAACAAGTGGTTATTATGAAAGAGGTTAAAGCTCAAGAAATACCTATTCAAGAAGCAGAAAAGCCAAAGACACACAAAAAAGTTCTAGAGGATAAAGAAGCTAAATCTTATAATCAGTTAGATTTATTTGGCAATCAGCAAAGTGATGAAATCATCCAAATGCTTAAAGAGGTAGATGTGATGCATACAACACCTTTTGAAGCACTTGAGCTATTATATGCCCTTCAAAAGAAAGTACGATAGCCTAAGGAGGCTGCATGAATGAATCAAATTAAAATATTAGATACCCATACTATTAATAAAATTGCAGCAGGGGAAGTTGTCGAAAGACCTGCCTCTGTTGTGAAGGAATTAGTTGAAAATAGTATCGATGCCAAAGCAAGTTCTATTACTGTAGAAATTAAAAATGGTGGTATAGATCTGATACGTGTAACAGATAACGGCGTTGGTATTCCTAAAGACCAAGTGGAAACGGCATTTCTTAGACATGCAACAAGTAAGATTACGGCAGCTGAGGATTTATATGAAGTGATAAGTCTTGGTTTTAGAGGAGAGGCACTTGCAAGTATTGCAGCTGTTTCACATGTAGAACTTTTAACAAAGGTTAAAGAAGCCACCACAGGTAAACGCTTAGCGATTAGTGGTGGTAAAATTAGTGAATCGGAAGAGGTAGCCTGTCCTGATGGAACGACTTTTATTATGCGCCACTTATTTTATAATGTTCCTGCAAGAAAAGCTTTTCTTAGTAGTAGTGGTACGGAAGCAGCAAAAATTTCTGATTACATGTATAAGCTAGCATTAGCTCATCCTGAAATATCTTTTAAGTATATTCAAAATACAAAGACGATTTTTACCACTTCTGGCGATCACGAATTGAAACATTGTATCTTAAATATATATGGGAGAGAATATGCTAAGCATACCTTTAAGTGCTACTATAAATCCAGTGGTATTGAATGTGTGGGTCTACTAGGTACACCTGTGTTAAATAGAGGAAATCGTAATTATGAACATTTCTTTATTAACGGACGTTATATTAAAAGTAGCATTTTACAAAATGCAGTAGAAGATGCCTATAAGACACTAGCCATGGTGGGTAAGTTTCCATTTGTAGTCCTTCACCTCAATATGGATCCAGCTTTAGTAGATGTTAATGTACATCCAACTAAGTTACAAGTGCGCTTTAAAAACATCGATTTAATTTATCGTATCGTCTATGAAGCGGTTAGTCAGGCCTTAAAGGAAGAATATTTAGTGCCAGATGTTAATGTGGATCAACCAAGAGGAGAGGCGAGAGCTAATCCTGTCATAGAAACCAAGCAATTAGGTGTTGAGACATTCTTTACGCCTCGAAAAGTTGAAAATGTAGCGACAGCAGAGAGTTTGCTTGGTGGTGAAAGTAAAAAGGATACTTATGTCTTACCTGAAACCAATCCTTATAAGCCATCTGCTAAAACCATAGAAAGACTTTTTGGACCTATGGAGCTTAAAACTCAGAAGACAGAAGAAGTCAATCCTTTAGAAAATAGTATTATCAATGAAAGCAGTCAGAGTTCTTATGAGGATTCGGAGCAAGAAAGTGTAAAAGAAGCAGAACAGTTGCTTGTAGCTTTAGTAGAAAAAGAACAGCAAAAGCAAGAGCATATGGCCGAAAAGCAGATTCAGTCAGAGCATCATCAAACCCCACTTGAATATCGCATTGTTGGGCAACTCTTTAAAACCTATTGGCTCATACAGTATCATGAGAAAGTTTTTATTATTGATCAGCATGCAGCTCATGAACGGATTCTTTATGAACAGTTTATGGCCTATTTTAAGTCAGGAAATATAGCAACGCAGATTTTATTACTGCCAGAAACTTTAAGTGTTACGCCAACAGAAAAAGTCCTATTGGAAGAAAACGAAGCATTGTTTAGAAAACTAGGATTTATATATGAACCATTTGGAGAGAAAGATATAGTAATCCGAGAAGTACCTTACCTATTAAATGAACCACTAGATGCTTCTGTATTTAAAGAGGTACTGGATTTAATGAGTGAACAGAAAATTAGTGATCTAGCAGATATAAAGGCCGAAAATATTATTCGTATGTCTTGTAGAAGTGCCATTAAAGCACATGATCAGCTTTCCGATAAAGAATGCCATGAACTTATTCATTCTTTGTTAGCATTAGAAAATCCGTTTACTTGTCCTCATGGACGTCCAACACTTGTTGCACTGACACAGTCTGATATAGAGAAAATGTTTAAACGTATATAGTAGGAAGGAAAGATGAAAATGAAAAGGCCACTTATTTTGATAGCAGGGCCCACCGCATCAGGTAAAACTAAAACCAGTGTACTTTTAGCCAAAGCAATAGGTGGAGAAATTGTCTCAGCAGATTCCATGCAAATTTATAAGGGGATGGATATTGGAACGGCTAAAGTAAAGCCTGAGGAAATGGAAGGTGTCCCACATTATATGATAGATGAATGGGAAGCAGACTTTCCTTGTAATGTAGCAACCTTTAAAGCACAAGTAGAAAAGCATCTAGAAACGATTTATGCCAAAGGTAAGATTCCTATTTTAGTAGGAGGTACAGGTTTTTATATCAATGCGATTTTATTTAACACACAATTTGATGAAACACAATCAGATACCACCTATCGTTTAGAACTAGAAAAGATAGCCAAGGAAGAAGGAGCGCCTATGCTACATCACAAGCTTGAACAAGTTGATCCTAAAGGAGCAGCTGCTATTCATCCTAATAATGTGAAACGTGTGATTAGAGCATTAGAATACTACAAAGAAACTGGAAAACCTATTTCTGACCATAATGAAAAAGAACGTCTTAAGCGTCATAGTAACACATCGCCTTATGATTATACATTCTTTGCTTTGACTATGGATCGGGCATTACTCTATAGCCGTATTAATAAACGAATAGATCAGATGTTAGAAGAAGGGCTAGTTGAAGAAGTAAAAAGATTTTATGATGCAGGCCTAAGTGAAGAGTTACCCTCTATGAAGGCAATTGGATATAAGGAGTTCTTTCCTTATTTTAAAGGGGAATTAAGTCTTGAAGTCTGTATTGATAAACTCAAACAAAATACTAGAAATTATGCCAAAAGACAACTTACTTGGTTTAAACATCAAGCCAACCCTATTTTTATCGAGGTAGATCAATTGGATTTTAATGTTAGTAAAATTACTCAGAAAATGTTAGAGGTTTTAAATAAATAAAATGTTTTTAATATGTATAGAGTTTTAAATTATGGTGATAATCATAATGTATTGTCATAAAATTGAAATCATTGACTAGACAATACGTTAAATATAATATACAATAATTACAATTAAGACAATCCTTTAGGAGGGGAAGACATAAGATGAGTAAAGTAATTAACTTACAAGATGTGTTATTGAATCAATTAAGAAAAGAAAAGGTTTTGAGTACAGTATTCCTTACTAATGGTTTCCAGCTTAAAGGAACCATCAAAGGCTTTGATAACTTTGTTGTTATTTTAGAAAGTGAAGGTAAACAACAAATGATCTACAAACATGCGATTTCTACTTTAGTACCTTCAAGAGCTATCAATCTAAATGCATCAGCAGAATAAAGGTTTGTATATTTAAGAGTTTGCAATTTATATTAAATATTAATTCAGTTTAAAAATGAATGTTAAGGGTTTAAATGACAATAAATATGTAGAGCGGTAAAGCAACATATTTATTGTCATTTGCATTTTAATCTCCTTATTTTTACTCATTTTGATAGCTAAGTTGAAGACGTTGTTTTTGAAAAATCAACTGACGCAAAAGGTTGATTTTAGGTTTGTCAACATCTATAAAACGAATACGATGTATATAACTACCACTTTCAGTTTGCTCACCTAAGCAGAGAATTTCACCTATAAAAGAAAAGGATGTTTCAAGTAAAGTAAAGTCTAGCTTAACGAGATCTTTAATATGGAATTGATGATCACAGCTTAAGCACATACCTCCTGCACTTATATTAAGGCAAGTACCATCACCTTCAATGATACTCGTATTAGGATTGGAATTCTTTAAGAATAATTGATAATGGGTATCAAGGATAACTTCAAGTCGAAAATTTTCGCGTTGTTGTCTTTTAACAATAGGAGAGATGATTTCTGCTATGTAATATAAAATGGTATCCTTGCGATAACGTTTGATGATACGAAACGTTGTATGAAAAAGTGCAGACTTTGAAACAAGCATGACACTCATAATAGCTTCTATAGGTAAAATGACATCATCTAATCCTTTCATAGGAGCTTCAAAGATAATGATATTTTCTGACCATTCGGTAGGTTTTGTGGAGTAAGTTTCGTTGTTATAGATTAATCTTAGCGTTAAATTAATATCCTTCATTAAGGATTTTCTGTAGGTAACAATACTATCAGTAAGTTTATCTTCTGTTTTTTTAAATAAAGAGTTAATATTCAATTTATTTAGCTCCTTTTAGTATATTCTTAATTTTATTATACTGTATACATTTAGTAATTAGCAATAATAAAACCAATACTGTACATATTGCTTGTGAATCTAAGCTTCCTCTTGAAAATCTTGAAGTATTATGTCACAATAGATTGTAATTATAATCAATCCATTCATAGACAGAAGGAGTTATATAATGCCTAAGAAAAATGAAGTTGTACAAGGGATTATTGAAAAAACAATTTTTCCTAATAAAGGTGTTCTTTATATAGATGAACAACCCATTTATGTGGGTGGTGCATTTACAGGGCAAGAAGTAAGTGCACGAGTATTTAAACGTAAAAAAGGAACTTGGGAAGCTAAATTACTAGAAGTACATGAAAATCCTAAGCACTTTGTTAAAGCACCGTGTGATTATTTTGGTCAATGTGGTGGTTGTAGCGCACAGGAACTTAGATATGAAGACCAGATCAAAATGAAACATACACAAGTAATAGAATTACTTACTAAAGCAGGTATAGATGCTTTTGAGGACTTGGGAGTTTTAGGAAGTCCAGAGGTACTTGAATATAGAAATAAGATGGAGTTTAGTTTTGGAGATGCTGAAAAAGATGGACCAATGACTTTAGGGATGCATCGTAAACATAGCACATATGATGTTCTAACAGTAGATGGGTGTAAATTGGTTGATGCTGACTTTAGTAAAATCTTAAAATACGTTCTTGAATACTGTAAAGCGAATCATCTACCTTATTATAAGAAACTTCAGCATACAGGTTTTATGCGTTATTTGGTGGTTCGTAAATCAAAGACATTTGGGGAAATTTTAATTAATATAGTAACATCATCGCAAAGTGATTTCTCATTTGAAACACTCGCTAAGGAATTGACTCAGCTAGACTTACAAGGAAAAGTAGCTGGAGTCCTTCATACGGTTACAGATACTCTTGCAGATGCGATTAAACCAGAAAAAGTAACTTTACTTTATGGAAAAGAAGAAATTTCAGAAAAGATTTTAGGGTTACAGTTTAATATCTCTCCATTTTCATTCTTCCAAACTAATACAAAAGGAGCAGAGATCCTTTATAAAAGAGCCCTTGATTTAATAGAAGATATGGATAACAAAACAGTATTTGACCTTTATTGTGGAACAGGTACAATTACACAAATTATGGCAACTCGTGCTAAGAAGGTTTACGGTATTGAAATCGTAGAAGAAGCTGTTATCAAAGCAAAAGAAAATGCCGCATTTAATGGTCTTAGTAACTGTGAATTTATTGCAGGAGATGTCTTAACTAAGGTAGATGAACTGCATGATAAACCAGATATTATTGTACTGGATCCACCAAGAGATGGTATTCATCCAAAAGCTATTCAAAAGATTATTAACTTTGGAGCTAA
>JAHLFQ010000055.1 GCA_018883705.1 Candidatus Cellulosilyticum pullistercoris | reverse complement strand
TCCTTTTTAGTGGAAATAAATCTTTTAAGTTTTAGAAGTACATTTTTGAAGTTTAGAGTAAGATAAGTGTTTCTTTATCCAAAGCACATCTTCTTGACCAAGTGTTTGAATTAGAAAAAGCAGGGGTATATATAGGAGAATAGTAAGGCCTATGCCTAGAAAAACCTTACTGGTAAGACCAAGGCTATATCGAAAGAGTCTACTTATAATAAGTCTAGAGTAACTACTAGAAAAAGCAGCTGCAATAGCTGGTTTTAAGAGCCAATTAATAGGTTGTATTCTAATTTGAGTTGCTTCTATGAGTTTATTAAAATTAAGAGTAGAAGTCAGGATACAACTCATCATCATGATAACGATAAGAGCATTAATTCCTTTGATAGGAAGGAAAAAATAGATTAAGATAACTCTTATAATAGAATCAAGTATACTATACTTTAGACAACTAACCTGTTTATTAAGCCCTTTAAGAATGCCATCTGAAACAACTTCTGTATAAATAAATGGTACCACTAAAGAAAGCGTGCAAAGAAGAGGGCCTACTTCTGCTGTTTTATAAATAATAAAACCAAGTTCATTACCATAAGAGACAAAAATAGCTACCACTAGAATGCTTAAGATGAAGGTAAGCTGTAAAACACGATTGGTAGTATAAGCCACTCTTTTTTTGTGTTTAAGTACATTCGCCTTAGCGATCTCAGGAATAAGTGTTGTTGAGAAGGCTGTTAGAAAGGCGGAAGGGAAAAAGAGAATGGGAAATACCATACCTTTTAAAATACCAAGGGTGCTAATTGAAGAAGAAAAAGTACCACTATATTTTTTTAATCCAGATGGAATAAGAATATTTTCTACAGATAAAAAGATATAACCAATATAAGAGATAGAGGCAATAGGTAAAAGGATAGTAATAAGTTTAACAAAAATATTCTTAATGCTATTAGTAGGAGGAGTATGTTGCTTTGTATGTCGTCTATCTAGAATAAAGAGAGAGAGTAAATAACTCCAGGAAATCATCTCTCCAAGTGTTAGACCTATTCCAATAACGCCGTAGGCATAAGCGGTACCTTTAGGAGCGTAGAGATTGACAAGAGTAATAAGAAGGCCTACTTTTACAAATTGTTCTAGTATATCTGCACTAGCAGGATAAACCGCTTTTCTAGTTGCATAAAAGTAGCCTTTAAAGCAGGAAGAACAGGTCATAAATGGAATACTTAGCGCAAGGAAACGTAGGCCATAAATAGCACTTTTATCATGAATAAAGTAGTTAACAAGAAGCGGTGCACCTATAAATAGTAAAATGGAAGCTAGGGTGCTCATGATAAAGCTAAAGAGAAAGGCAACACGCATGATTTGAGTAATGTTTTCTACCTGATTTTTACCTAGTGCTTCGGCAACAAGACGTGAGACGGAGACAGAAAGGCCAGCAGAAGCAAAGACAACAGCAGTCATATAAATGGTCATAAGCAGTTCATAAATGCCAATGCCTTCAGAGCCTAAAACCTGGGAGAGAAAAACACTAGAAATCATCCCGATTGTACGAGTCAGGAAGGAAGTAGCCGTTAGGATAAGCGTACTTGTAATGAGATTTTGTTCTTTCAATGAAAAGCCTCCTTTACAATAAAGTCATAGTTCTCACCTATAATGTTAAAATAAATATGAATGAGTAGATTAAAAGCGTGCGCAATATAAGAACCTAGATAGAACGCATACAGAATGAGAGTAATTTTTATAAGAAAAAAGGTAGTGAGTTATAATTATGACCTTGAGTTTAAAAAGTTAAAACATGTAAATACTCTCTATGAAGTAGTATATGTTGTAAAAAAAGATTTAGGACTAGTTTGCTAGGACTATAGCATAAGAAGCAGAAGGTTAAGACTAGATAATAAGCATATATAAGATAAGGATGCTATAATATAAGATAAATGAGTGTGTTTTGGAGGAATTAAGATGAGAGACAAAAGAGAGAAAGTACCTAATAAAATAGATGAAAGACCAGCGAGTAACATAGAAGTAAGCTATGCCAATAAACTAGGCATTCACCTGCCAGAAAATGCAACGCGAAGTGATGCAAAGGCCTTAATTGCAAGAGACTTAGATAATGATGAAAAGGCATCTAGTAGTCTTTTAGAATATGCAAGAAGAAAAGGAATGCTTTGCTCAGATTATATCGGAAATAAAGCACTTCATAATCAGCTCTTTGATAATTTATCTGAGAAAGATAAGATAAAGTTCTTTTGTTTTTGTGTTTATAAATTTTACTGGAATGATCAAAATGAGGATATGGAAAATCATTCAAAAAAAGAGCTATTTGAAGCATTTGGAGAGCAGTTTGCAAAAGATGGCTATTTTAAAGTCTCAATGGAAGAATATCTGGGTGAAGAACTTGTAGCCTTTGGGAAATCTAAAAGAATAGTAAATGGAATTGAAAAAACAATCTATGGTGGAAGTGCACATACCAGAGCACATAATGAAGCTTATAGATATCTTAAAGCAAATGAAAGTTAAGATAATAATTATTAAAAAAAGTTAAGATTTAAGCAGCTTAATTTTTTTTTAGTTATAATAAGGAGTATAGATTTAGATTCAAAGCATTACAGGGAGGCTTAGATATGCCAACAATTAATATGTTATCTTCGGCCGATAAGGTCAAGGGACAAGGAGTAGGCTCTGCTTATCTTGAGCAATTAGATTTAGTTAAAAACGGACTAGATAAACGTTATAGCATAGAAGTTAACAAAAAATCATGTGCTGATATTATGCATTATCATACAATAGATTTACAACATTATGTAACATTACCTCTTGTTAAAGCAAAGAGAAGTATTACCGTAGGTGCGGTACATTTTTTACCTGAAACAGTAGAAGGTAGCCTTAAGTTACCTAAGCTTGCAACAAAAGTTTTTTATAATTATATCATTGCTTTTTATAAGAGTATGGATTACCTAGTAACAGTTAATCCCAATTTCATTGATAAACTTGAAGCTTATGGGATTCCAAGAAATAAGGTTACTTATATCCCAAATTATGTTTCGAAAGAGAAATTTTATCCAATGGATGAGCTTAGCAAATTGGCCTTAAGAAAGAAGCATGGCATTGCTAAGGATAAATTTGTGGTATTATGTGCAGGTCAATTACAGGTTAGAAAAGGCATTTTTGAATTTATAGAAATTGCAAAAGCTATGCCAGATATTCAGTTTATTTGGGCAGGTGGATTTTCTTTTGGAAACATTACATCAGGATATAAAGAAGTTAAAACTCTTCTTGAAAACCCACCAGAGAACGTAAAATTTACAGGTATTGTAGAGAGAGAAGTAATGAATGAGCTTTATAATATTGCGGATGTTATGTTCTTACCATCCTACAATGAATTATTTCCTATGATTATTTTAGAGGCTATGAACTGTAACACTCCTATTCTTTTAAGAGATATAGACGTTTATCCTAAAATCCTTTTTGACTTCTATTTAAAAGGTAATACAAATAAGGAATTTATTGATCACATTACTAATCTTAAAGAAAATACACAGTTCAGAAATCAATGTATTCAGAAATCTTTAGAAGGAAGTAATTTCTATTCTAAAGAAAATATTTTAGCTATGTGGCAGGAATTTTATAACGAAATTATGTATACACATAAGAAAGTACTACTTGCTAATGGAGAAGCAACTACGTGAAAAAATATATAGCTAATATGATACTTATTATAGGTGTAAGTTTACTAACAATGTGGATGCTACTGGGGAGTGTAGGTCTAAGCCAATTTGTAGGCTATCTAACAAGGCTGGCACCTAAATGGATTGCAATTGGTTTTATATGCATAGGCTTGTATTGGGCATTAGAAACCATTATTCAATATTTATTAGTAAGAAAAATGTACCGAGGAAATCACTTATGGAATTCCTTTAAGGTGGTTATGACAGGACACTTTTTTAATGCCATTACACCTTTTGCATCAGGTGGTCAACCTATGCAAGCTTTTGTGATGATGAAACAGGGCGTACCGTTAGGTACATCTGCAAGTGTACTTTTGTCTAAGTTTATTATTTATCAAATCATTTTAACCCTGTATTCTTTAGTGGTACTGGTTATGGAACTTAAATTTTTTATTGTAAAAGTACAAGGGATTATTTATTTATCCCTTGTAGGATTTTTAGTAAACTTAGGGGTTGTCATTATACTTATTATGGCAGTTTTAAAAGGTGAATATGTTAAAAAAATAGGATTTTGGCTTATTAATTTATTAAATAAGATGCATATTAATAAATCACCAAGTACTTATAAGAGAAAGATTATTAAGCAAGTAGACTTGTTTAATTCGAATATTAAAGTGATTAAAGAAAATAAAAGGCTTTTGTTAAGAGTTTGTATACTAACAGTAGCACAGCTTACAGCTTATTTTGTAATACCTTATGCTGTGTATAGGGCCTTTGGTCTAAGGGGAACGGAAATGTTTGTGATGATATCTGCATCTGCATTTATTGTGATGTTTTCATCATTTGTACCTATTCCAGGGGGAGCAGGGGTAGCTGAGGGAAGTTTTTTCTTGTTATTCCAGCTATTTTTCCCAAGTCCTATTTTACCAGCAGCAATCTTATGCTGGCGTGTGATTACTTTCTATGTACCGCTATGTTTAGGTGGGGTTATAACCATTTTACCTAATCAGAAGAACGAGTATAACAAAGTAAAGGTAGTACAGGAATATAACAGTTTCTTTTAGGCCATACTCCAAATGAGGAGTGATCAGTATGAATATACAGGCAAAATTAATGGAGAAGTTCCTCAAGAAATTTGATGGAACTTCTTTTTGTGTTATGTTTGAAACGGGTGAGGAAATACACATTGGAACCTTGCCTCCTAAGTTTAAGGTGTTAGTTCATGAACCTGTAGCTTATAAAAAATTGCTTCAAAGTACATCACTAGCATTAGGAGAAGCTTATATGGATGGTGACCTAGAAATAGAAGGTGACATTGTAGAGGCTTTAGATGAAATCTTTAAATTTCAAAATCAATTTAAGACAAATCGTAGAGCGCTTAAGAAACTTCTATATACGTCTACATCAAAGAATAATCAGAAGAAAGAAGTTTGCTCACATTATAATTTAGGAAATGACTTTTATAAGCTATGGTTAGACCCTACTTTAAGTTATTCTTGTGCTTATTTTGAAAATGGCGATGAAACACTTGAAGAAGCACAGTACAAGAAGATAGATCATATTTTAAAGAAGTTATGCTTAAAAGAAGGTATGAGCTTACTTGATATAGGGTGTGGATGGGGCTTTTTACTTATTCAAGCGGCCAAGAAGTATAAGATTCATGGCGTAGGAATTACTTTAAGTGAAGAACAGCACCATGCTTTTAGCAAGCGTATTAAAGAAGAGGGATTAGAGGAATATTTAAAAGTGGAACTAATGGACTATAGAGAACTTATAACTTCCGGTATGCAGTTCGATCGTGTCGTAAGTGTAGGGATGCTAGAGCATGTGGGAAGAGATAACTATGAACTTTTCTTTAAGAATGTAGATGCTGTTTTAAAGGAAAAGGGTATCTTTTTACTGCATTATATTAGTGGTTATGGAGAATATCCAGGAGATGCTTGGATTAAGAAGTATATCTTTCCAGGTGGCGTCATTCCAAGCCTTAGAGAGATTATTAGTTTATCAGCAGATTTTAAGTATTACGTACAAGACGTAGAAAGTTTAAGAAGGCATTATGTAAAAACCTTATTATGTTGGCATAAGGCATTCGAGGAACATTTACCTGAGATAGGACAGATGTTTGAAGAGCGCTTTATTCGTATGTGGCGCATGTATCTTTGTGCATGTGCAGCAAGCTTCAATAATGGAGTGATTGATTTACACCAAATTCAATTTGTAAAGGGTGTTAATAATGAGCTGCCTATGACTAGAAAATATCAGTATGAGAAATAAAGTGAGGTTTGGTAGTTTGTCATATTCAATAGGTGTTATATCAGCTATTGAATATGACATTTTATGAAATCATAGATGGTATAATGGATACGAATTTTAGAAACTTAGAGAATACATATTTAATAATAATGAATTATAATGGTGGCATAAATTAGAAACAAGCTGCTAATAATACCTAGGAGTAAAATTTGAATACATTCTATCAATGAAAGGATGAAGAAATGAAGAAATTTGTATGTACAGTTTGTGGCTATATTTATGAAGGCGATACGCCACCAGAAAAATGTCCAATTTGTGGAGTAGGCAGTGATAAATTTAACGCCATGAATGATAAACTAGAGTGGGCAGATGAACATCGAATTGGTATTGCACAAGGTGTGGATGAGAGAATTCTTGAAGGATTACGTGCAGGATTCTTAGGAGAATGTACAGAGGTAGGTATGTATCTTGCTATGAGTAGACAAGCTGATAGAGAAGGTTATCCTGAGGTTGCTGAAGCTTATAAACGTATTGCCTATGAAGAAGCTAACCATGCTGCCAATCATGCAGAGTTATTAGGAGAAGTCGTAATGGCAGATACAAAAGCTAATCTTCAGGCAAGAGTAGATGCAGAGTATGGTGCTTGTCAGGGCAAGAAAGATCTTGCAACATTAGCTAAACAATTAAATTTAGATGCTATTCATGATTCAGTACATGAGATGGCTAAAGACGAAGCACGTCATGGATGTGCATTTAAAGGTTTACTAGATAGATATTTTAAATAATTGCAAGGAGTGTAAAAAATGCCTAAAATTAATTGTAGTGTAGAAACATGTTCTTACAACCAAAATAAATACTGCTGTGCGAGCATTGTTAATATTGGAGGTAAAGGTTCTGTAATTACAGAATCTACCTGTTGTGGAACATTTCTTAATAAATTAGGATATAGTAATCTTGCCCAGTATACAGAAGCTAGAGGCGAATTAGATGCTATCTTATGTAGAGTTGAGACTTGTGCTTATCACAAAGATGAACACTGTACTTTAAATGAAATTGAAGTAGGAAGCTTAAAAGAAGTTGAAATTTATACAGAAACAGATTGTCTAAGTTTCGAAAGAAAATAACAAAAAGTCCATTTTGTTCTAATACGAGCAAAATGGACTTTTTT
>JAHLFQ010000054.1 GCA_018883705.1 Candidatus Cellulosilyticum pullistercoris | reverse complement strand
TCACTCTCCTCAAGTTATGCTAAGATAGGCTTATTAAAAATCAGGGAGGTGCCTTACATGCTAATTGGCAGTCA
The DNA here is from genome assembly GCA_018883705.1 of Candidatus Cellulosilyticum pullistercoris. Classification (GTDB taxonomy): domain Bacteria; phylum Bacillota; class Clostridia; order Lachnospirales; family Cellulosilyticaceae; genus Cellulosilyticum; species Cellulosilyticum pullistercoris. The sequence goes on along the minus strand of JAHLFQ010000054.1, from coordinate 3,495 downwards.
AGAACTTATTCACGACATTAATTCAAAACTTGTACTTACTAATATCATTAATGACGGTCCTATATCTCGTGCCACATTAGCCAAAAAGTTAGGACTTACCAAGGCAACCATTTCAACTATTGTTCAAGAACTCATTGATAAACATCTAGTTGTCGAATCGGGGAGTGATAATACTTCTAGGGGTAGAAAACCTATCTTACTGACCTTTAACCCCTATTGTGGATATGTGATTACTATTGATTTAGAAGATGAATATCTTACACTTATGACCTGCCATTTAACAGGTGAGCATTTTAAAACAACTCGTTACCCTAATGGTAAGTCAGCAGATGCAATCATAGATTATCTCACTTTACTTATCCAAAAAACCTTAGATACCTTGCCTAATTCACCCTATGGTGTTGTAGGTATCTGTTTAGGTATCCACGGTGTTGTTCATGATAATATTATTGTATTTACACCTTACACACCTTATGCCAAGGTTGATTTTGTTACGCCACTAGAAGAGCAATTCTCTATTCCTGTTTACTTAGAAAATGAAGCAAATTTATCTATTATTGGTGAGAAAACATTTTATTATAACTATACTAATATGATAGGTGTTAGCATCCATTCTGGTATTGGTTTAGGTATTATTATTAACCACGAGCTATTTTCTGGCTATAATGGGAATGCCGGTGAGTTTGGTCATACAATTGTAGAGGTTGATGGTCTTCCTTGTCCATGTGGAAACTCAGGGTGCTTTGAGCAATATGCTTCAGAACGAGCTCTTGTTTTACAGTTTGCTAAAATGAAAAACTTACCTAAAGCTACTCTTGATATGCTAATTATGGCATATATTCATCAAGATGCTGATGCGATTCTACTTATTAATCAATTCATTCACTATATGGCAATTGGTATTAATAATATCCTCAATGTCTTTAACCCAGAAGCTATTGTAATTAATGGTACATTAATCAATGAACTACCTGATATAATGGCTCAAATAAATCCTCTTCTCAAAAACAGGATGCGTCACTTCTGTCACTTACTTCCTTCTAAACTTAAAGATACCTCCATTTTGTTTGGTGGACTCTGTGTCTGTACACAAAACTTTTTAGGTCTAAAATATCTAAATTTGAAATTACCTAACCTAAATGATAAATAAAAGTTTTTTAACCTTTATCTTCCTAGCATATAAACAAGGGCATGCCACAATATAGGCTCTATTTTGTGACACGCCCTTTTTAATTTTAACATCTAATTAGCTACTTCAAACTGGCTGTAATAAAGAGAGGCATAGAACCCATCTTGCTCTAGAAGACTCTTATGATTTCCTCTTTCCACAATATCTCCATCCTTTACAACCAAAATCATATCTGCATTTTGGATAGTTGATAATCTGTGGGCTATAACAAAGCTTGTTTTATCTCTCATAAGTCTTGTTAAAGCCTTTTGAATTTCTACTTCTGTTCTTGTATCTACACTAGAAGTCGCTTCATCTAATATCATAATGGCAGGATTAGTTAGCATTGCACGAGCAATAGTTAAAAGTTGCATCTGTCCTTGTGATATAGTGGATGTCTCACTAGAAATCACAGTATCATACCCTTGTGGAAGGGTACGAATAAAGTGGTCACAACAGGCTGCTTTAGCTGCTGCTATAATTTCCTCTCTGGTAGCATCCATCTTACCATAAGCAATGTTCTCAGCTATTGTACCTTCAAATAGCCATGTATCTTGAAGTACCATGCCAATTTGTCTACGTAGTTCACTACGAGAAATCTCAGTAATGTTTACTCCATCTATAGAGATTACACCACCATTCAACTCATAAAAACGCATAATTAGATTAATTAATGTACTTTTTCCTGCACCCGTTGGACCAACAATGGCTACCATTTCATTAGGCTTTACTTCTAAATTCAAATTCTTTATTAAAGTTCTATCTGGTGTATAGCCAAATTTTACATCCTTAAACTTCACTCTTCCCTTAGATGTTATAAGTTTACTAGAGGCACTATCTTTAACCTCTTCCTCTTCATCTAGGAATTCAAAAACCCTCTCAGCTCCAGCTATAGCAGATTGCAATGACATAATAACATAAGAAGCTTGGGTAACAGGCTCAGAAACCTGATTTACATATTGTAAAAACGCTTGAATACCCCCTAAAGAAATCTGCCCATTAATTGCCATGATTCCACCTACAGTAGCTGTTGCCACAAAACCTAATTGATTTAAAACTCTTATAATTGGATATATGGCAAAGTCAACGAACTGTGCTTTTCTATTTGCTTCAAACTGATTTTTGTTCAGTTTAGAAACATCTTCAATCGTATCTGATTGCTGATTAAATACCTTAATAATACGATTACCTGAATAGACTTCTTCAATTTTTCCACTTAATGCATCCATGGCAGCAAAATTTTCTGCATAATAACGCTGACTTAAGCTAGATACAAATTTTGTTGCAATAGCGCTGATTCCTACAAATACAAGAACCAAAAAAGTTAATTCCGCATTTAATAGGACCATAGCAATAATAGTAAGTATAATTGTGAGGGAGGAAGTTATAAACTGCATAAATCCCACTTGCATCACTAATGACACCTTTTCAAGATCATTTGTCACTTTACTCATAACTTCCCCTGTTTGATGTGAATCAAAATAGCTCAGTGGGAGCCTATTTATTTTCTTACTTATATCTCGGCGCAGAGATAATGTTAAATTTTCACCAACGCTAGCAATGATGTATTGCTGCATATAAGTAGGCTGGTACCAATAGAAAGTACTACTATCATCAAAACGGGCATAGCTAGTGCATTCATCACTGTAGATAAAATACTTACAGAACCATCATAACTACGAGTTGCATTTACTAGGTTATCAATAGCTTCTCCGATGATAAGTGGTATAACTGCATAAGCTGCAGTACTAATTAATACGGATAGCCCTACAGCTAGTAGCTTTTTATACTGTGCTCCTAATCGTTTTGTTAATCGCTTAATAGTCTCTTTTGTATTTTTAGGGATATCCTGACTAAATGACAATATATCATTATTTTGCTCGTTATTTTTCTTCTTATTTTTCCTCATAAAATCAAACCTCCTTTATATTCATCTGACTGTTAGCGATTGCCTGATATACCGAACAGTTTTTCATTAGTGTCTCATGGTTTCCAATGCCTACTAATTTTCCTTCATCCAGTACAAGGATTTGATCCGCATTCATAATGGTACTTACCTTCTGTGCAATGATAATCTTAACTGCATCATTCATATTTTCTTTGAGTGCTTTACGAAGCGCGGCATCAGTTTTTGAATCTAGAGCAGAAAAACTATCGTCAAAAACATATACTGGTACTTTTTTTATAAGTGCCCTCGCAATGGCCAAACGTTGCTTCTGTCCACCTGAAAAGTTAGACCCACCTTGGGAAACTGGTGAATCTAATCCCATAGGTAATTGATCTACAAAAGAGTCTGATTGTGAAATCTTTAATGCTCTCTTCATATC
>JAHLFQ010000053.1 GCA_018883705.1 Candidatus Cellulosilyticum pullistercoris | reverse complement strand
CGTAAAGGTGCACTTATAAAACTTCCTAAGAAAGGAAGTGGCCGAAAAGCACTATGGCAAATTAAAACCTTAATGGCCAAACGCCTAAAAGAAGAAGGGTTAATGAATAAAGGGGAGATGCAGCAAGATACTCTTCAGTATTTAAAGGAAGATAATCTAAGAGTATGTTATAAGCATATTATTGTAGATGATGCTGAAAAACTCACTAAGGTACAGCTAGAATTTATAAGATACTTAAAAGCACAAGGACCAGGAGAGGTACTCTTTATGATGAATAAAAATGAGAGTAGCTTACCTTATGCGTGGCTTGCTAAAGGCCAGAACTTTAAATCCATTGGGTATGATATGACAGGGCGTGTGAAACATCTAACCAGTAGAAGAAAAGGACAGGTACATAAAAAAGTAGTACCTACTATACCAACTCCACTTGAAATGCTTATAGAGTCACAAAATGAACATACACAAAGAACAATAAATGCAGTGCCTAAGATAGATACCAAGTCAAGTCAATTACCATGGTATGTAGAAACGTATAAGTATATTAATAAATTAACTGGCGTGGAGACCATCTTTCAAAAAGATAGTAGTGCAGGAGAGACTTATATTGAAGAAGTGAAACAAGAGGAGATAGATGAACTACCTATTTACTCGGATATTGCTGCAGGGATGCCTATTGAAATCGTAGATGAAATAAGTGGAACGTTTAAGCTACCAAGTGAACTTTTACATCATAAGAAAAATACGTATATACTTCATGTACAAGGAGATAGTATGATTGGAGCAGATATTTCAGATGGAGATTATGTCGTTATTCAAGCGGGTAATGTCAATCAGAATGAAATCGCAGCCGTTTACTATAATGGTGCAACGACGCTTAAGCGTATTGTACAGGAAGAAGAACATATACTGTTATATAGTGAGAATCCTAAATATGGCCCTATTAGGATTGAAGATGGTGATTTTAGAGTGATGGGAAAATTAATAGGTGTTATTAAAAATATAAGATAAAAATAAATAAACTAGAAGCCTATAAGAAAGCGTAAGGATTAATGATAGGCTTCTAGTTTATTTAAAATGATTTCATTAAGGAGATTGTGGTAAGAAGCTATCAAACACAATAATAGAATCGTTTTGGCTAAGCTTCTCATATTGCTCCTGATTTTGAACAGTCCATATGGCAATTGGCGTACCAAAAAAATGCTTACAAATATTTAATGAAGGATTAGATAGATATTGATAGTTATAAGAAATAAAATCTGGGCGAGAAAGACAGTTTAGTAATAAATGAGTCAGCATAAATTGGATTGTTGTAGGACCATCTATATGATCTTTAAAGAAGTTTGTAGAAAGTTGCCCCCGAATCACATGAGGCATTTGTTCTTTAAACCATTGTAATGCTAAAGGGCTAAAAGAAATAATACAGTATGGCCCTTTGTAGGAGTTTAAAACATTAGCAACTTTTTGACAGGTCTCCTGATAGCTTAGACCGACTTTAAGTTCGATCATAAGTGGGACTTGCCCATCGATTAAGTTCAGAGCTTCTTTTAGAGAAGGAATCGATTCAGAGGAAGAGAAAAGTTTATAGTTAGAAAGTTCTTCATAAGTTAGACTAGAAACGGACACATTTTCGCCACTGATACGTTTAAGATCATAATCATGAAGAACTATAGGGACTTTATCTTTAGTTAGTTGAACATCAAGTTCAATGCCAAAACCGTGATCAATAGCATTTTGAAAAGAAAGCAGAGAGTTTTCAGGGATGTAAGACGTATTATCATAAAGCCCTCGATGTGCAAAAAGATAGTTTTCAAAAGCGTTAAGAGCTTCACGTCTCGTTAAATTTGGCATCATTAAAAATAAATACATTAAAATAAAAAAACTTATAAAAAAGAGTAGCCATTTCAGCCATTTTTTATGAGGAATCATTCCTATATTAAATTGATTAAATTTCATGAGACACCTCTATCTGTTTTTAAAATCGGTGAATCTATCTATTTATTTATTTTAATTGATTTTAATACTAAAGTATAGGGTGTTAAATGAAATTATAAGGAGGCAATTTAGATGTACGCTGCGATGCTAAGTTTAAAAGGTAGTAAGGTAACGATTATAGGTGGTGGAAAAGTTGCTTATAGAAAAGCACGTTTATTGGTTGAAGAAGAATGTGAGATACAGGTTATTGCGCCTAAGTTTATTGAGGCGTTTAAAGATTTGGGGCCATTAGTTAATAGAGTTTATAAAAACTATGAAGAAGGAGATTGTGCTGGAAGTATTCTAGTTTTTGCAGCAACAGATGACAGGTCACTTAATGAAGCAGTAGGTCTTTATTGTAAGCGGGCAAACATTCTTTGCAATGTAGTAGATAATAGGGCACTTTCTAGCTTTTCAACTCCAGCGCAGTTTAAGAAAGGGGATTTAACCATTGCCATATCTACAGGGGGAAACAGTCCTTCTCTTGCAGCCAAAATTAAAGAAGACTTAGCTAATAGATATGGTGATGAATATGAAGACCACATTCGGCTTCTTGGTCAATTAAGAGAACAAGTATTAAAAAAGGAAGTCGATGAGATTAAGAGAAAAGAATGTTTAAACTATATAGCAACTTTAAATCTTGAAGAACTAAAAAACTATGCAAAAATGTATTTTATAGAATAAGCCATTTTAATGGATAAACAGATCATTAGATAAAATAAAGTAAAGGAAACATGGTGATTAGATGAGAGGAGGAGAAAAATAGTGGCAAGGCCTGTAAAAATAAGAAAGGTAGAAGTTTTTCCAATAGAAACTTATTTTAAGCCATTAGGAAAGAAAAAATGTGAATGTGAAGAAGTGACATTAAAAATAGAGGAACTTGAGGCAGCACGACTTAAAGATTTAGAAGGATTAAGCCAAGAAGAAGGTGCACAAAGGATGGGAATATCTAGACAGACCTATCAAAATATATTGGATGAGGCACGAAGGAAAATGACTTTAGCCTTAGTAGAAGGAAAGGCTATTCATATAGGTGGAGGAGATTATACGACAAAGCATTGTTTATTTAAGTGTCAAGAGTGTCACGAAGTATATCCTATTGAATATCAAGTCAATAGAGAAAAATGCCCAAAGTGTGGAGGAACTAAAGTTACCTGTCATAAGAAGCAAGATCACTGTAAGAAATGGTGTACAAATCACTAATTAGATTGTATTGACAATTCCTTCTAAAAGTTATATATTTTGAATATGGCATATGCCAATAATAATTCATCTCATAACAAAATTTGTTAGGTGGGAACATAGTAAGGAATCATAGATGAGAAGGGAGATACACTATGAAATTAGCAGTAACTTTTAAGGAAGAACAAATTTTTCAGCATTTTGGACACACAGAGCAGTTTAAAATTTATGAAATAGAAAATCAAAAGGTGGTTAAAAGTCAAATCATTAGCACCAATGGAAGTGGTCATGGTGCCCTTGCAACTTTCTTAAAGGATCAGGGTGTAGATACCTTGATTTGTGGAGGGATTGGAGGCGGTGCAAAAGCTGCACTTACTCAGGCGGGTATCAAACTTTATGGGGGCGTATCAGGATTAGCTGATGAACAGGTACAAGCGTTTTTACAAGGCACATTAAAGTATAATCCAGAGGTGACATGTAGCCATCATGACAACCATGGAGATAGCCATAATTGTGAATCACATGAGCATCATACTTGTGGTCACACATGTGGAGAATAAGATTAAAATAGATGAGAAAAGAGTAACTGCATCGCAGTTACTCTTTTTTTAATCATAGGAAAGTGGTGAGATGCGATATCATGGCATAGACTTAAATAAACACACTAATCTACTAGAAGATGATTAAAGCTTATCAAAATGAATGAATGGAAGGAAGGATGCAAGGTGAAAGATGCGTTAATAAATAAAACAGTAGTTACGCTTTACAAAGAGCCACACTTTGATTTATTAGTGGGGCGGCCTGTATCTTCTACGATTCAAGATGAAGGACTGTATGGAATGCCTGTAGAAATCATAGAACTTTGTCCAAATGAGTGGGTGAAAGTTAGAACACACTATCGTTATGAAGGCTATGTACCATTGGTGGATTTATGGCTGATTACCGAGAATGAAAAACGGCGTAGAACGAGTCATCATTTAAGAGTTATTAGCCAGAGCTATGTAGATGTGCTATCCTTACCTAAAGTCCAAGGTGTTAGATTGCAGACTTTAACACGAGGTGCTATTGTAATCTTAGTAGAAGAAGCAAAGGAAGAAGGCGGCTGGGCTAAGATCAGGTTAAATCATGGGGCTGAAGGCTATGTAAAAGCTGGTTTTCTAGCTAAGTATTATGATAAACCTTCTAGTCAAGATGAAGCAGAACTTAGAAAAAATATAGTAAATGCAGCATTAAGCTATATGGGAACTCAATATCGTTGGGGAGGAAAAAGTACATTAGGTATTGACTGCTCAGGTCTATGCTCTATGGCATACCTATTAAATGGCATTATTATTTATAGAGATGCTAAGATGAAAGCGGGTTTTCCTGTTCATGAGATTGATTTTAAAGATAAAAAGCCAGGAGATTTAATTTATTATAAAGGCCATATGACTTTGTATATAGGAGACGAACTTTATATACATGCTACGGCTAAGAATGGAAGTGATGGGGTTGTCATCAATAGCTTAAATCCCCAAAAGTCTAATTATCGTGAGGATTTAGCCAAAGAGATATTGGCCGTAGGGAGTATTTTTTAATCCTATGAATTAAAGAGTTAGTATAAATGAAAAGACTTATCTGTTAGGTTAATGAATCTACAGGTAAGTCTTTTTGAATTAAGGTAGGATAGGAACATAGCTATTAGGGGAGAATGGAGGATAAGAAAACGAGCTATTTACTTGAAATAAATAGAAAATTATGTTTTAATTAATGAAACCTAGTAAACAGTTAGGTATAATAGGAATTAAAATATAGAAGGAGTATCATATGGGAGAAAGTATATTTTTAACACAATTTTTGCTATTAAGTGATATAAGAACGATTCTATTTATTGCAGTCCTTATAGCACTATTTTTCTGTATTAGAGTATTAGAAAAAAGAAAAATCAAGTTTTCTACAAGGATGATTACTGGTACTGTATTAGGACTAGTATTAGGACTTGTTGTTCAATGGGTAGCAGGTTTTCCAGCTTTACCTGAAGAGGTAAAATGGATTAGTGAAGTATCGAGCTGGTATGGGCTTGTAGGAAATGGGTTTATGGATTTATTAAAAATGCTCGTTGTACCACTTGTATTTTTATCTTTAGTGCGTGTTATTATGAATATGCAAGGTAATAATCTAGGGAAAATGACTGGTAGAACCATTGGAATGCTTGTAGGAACCACACTGATAGCAGCTACTATTGGGATGGTTTTAGGAAATCTATTTAATTTAGGAACTGGCTTAGAAGTAACAAATCATGAAGCAGAAATTAGAGAGATGAGTTCAATTGTTACCACACTAAGAGGGCTTCTACCATCGAATCCAGTAAAGGCTATGGCAGAAGCGAATATTGTAGCCGTTGTGATCTTTGCAAGCTTTATTGGTATGGCTATTAGAAGACTAAGCAAAAAACATCAAGAAATTATTGATCCTTTTGTAAAATGGATAGAGGCTTTTTATAAAATTATTTTAAGTGTGGCGATGACCATTATTAAATTTATGCCTTATGCAGTGATTGCACTTTTAGCGAATACAATCTCATCAAGAGGTGTAGGTGTCTTAGCATCAGTCTTTAAGTTTATTCTTACTTTATACTTAGCAATTTTGATGATGTTCATAGTTCACTTAATCATTGCATCATTTAGCGGTATTAGTCCTAAAGCTTATTTAACAAAAGGAATAGAACCTTTAGTACTAGCTTTTACTTCACGTTCAAGTTTAGGAACTTTACCAGTTCTTATAGAAACCCTAGATCAGAAGTTCGGGATTGATGAAGGGGTTGCAAGCTTTGTTGGTAGTTTAGGATCTAATATGGGTATGAATGGATGTGCGGGTATCTATCCAGCATTAGTTGTAGTCATGTTAGGACAAATGACAGGGATGGAAATGAATTTAAGTTTCTATATTATGCTAGCTATTATTATTGCAGTAAGTTCTTTTGGAATAGCGGGACTTCCTGGTGCCGCAACGATATCTATTTCTGTGGTCATTTCGGGGATGGGACTTGGCGAATATTTCCCACTTGTAGGAGCTATTTTAGCCATTGATCCTATTTTAGATATGGGACGTACTTTCCTAAATGTAAGTGGCACCATGGTAAGTGCACTAACTGTAGGTAAATCCTTTAAGCATAGAGAAGAGAAGTAGTTAGATAAAAGCAACATGGAGGAATAAAATGAGAGTCATTATTATTGGAGGTATTGCAGCAGGTATGAGTGCTGCAGCTAAATTAAGACGTGTCAATCCTGAGGCTGAAGTGGTTATTTATGAAAAGGCACCTTATATTTCCTTTGGTGCATGTGGTCTTCCTTATTATGTGGGTGGATTTTTTGAAAATCATAACCAAATGTTTGCAAGAACGCCAGAAGCTGCTTTAAAAGCAGGTATTCAGGTTCAATTAGAACATGAAGTCATAGAAGTAGACGCGCAATCAAGAAGTATTAAAGTTAAAAACTTAAAGGATGAGAAAGTTTTTGTAGATCATTATGATAAGCTAATGATTGCAACGGGTGCTAGTGCCATTATACCCCCTATTAAAAATCTTAATTTAGGCCACGTACACACCTTACGAAGTATGGAAGATGGTCATATACTAAAAGAGAAGATGAGAGATTCTAATATTAAAAAAGTAGGTATTATTGGTGCAGGCTTTATCGGATTAGAAGTTGTAGAAGCAGCGAAGAAACTAGGAAAAGAAGTAAGTGTTTTTCAGCTTGAAGAACGTGTCCTTAAAGAGGTTTTTGATAAAGAGGTAACAGATATTATTGAAGCTGAATTAAGAGAAGCAGGTGTAGAGCTTTACTTAAATAGTAAAGTAGTTGGATTAGAAGGCGAAGAAGTAGTTAAGGCAATTGTCACTGAACATGAGAAAGTAGATGTAGACCTAGTTGTATTAGCTACAGGTGTTAGACCAAACACAGGATTCCTTAAAGAAACAGGGATAGAAATGCTACCCAATGGTGCTATTATTATTGACCATTTGGGTCAAACTTCTATTGAAGGTATTTATGCAGCAGGCGATTGTGCGACAGTACCACATCTTTTAAAAGATACGCCAAGTTATATTCCACTTGCTACAAGTGCTAATAAGCTAGGGCGTATTGTTGGTGAGAATTTAGGGGGTGCTTCTAATTATTTTGAAGGAACACTAGGGTCAAGCTGTTTAAAAGCGCTTCATATGGAAGCAGGACGTACAGGTTTATCTGAACAAGAAGCAATAAAGATGGGACTAGATTATAAGACCGTATGGATTACGGATAAAAACCATACAGATTATTATCCAGGACAAGAAGATTTATCTGTTAAACTGATTTATGATGCAAAGACTAAGGTAATCTTAGGCGGACAAGTTGTTGGGAAAATAGATGCAGTACAACGTACAAATGTATTGGCAGCAGCAATTTATGCAAAAATGACAACTAATCAATTAGGTATGCTAGATTTATGTTATGCACCACCTTTTTCAAGAACTTGGGATGCACTAAATATTGCAGGTAATGTAGCCAAATAAGAGATTGAATAGAATAGAACATCTATAAGATAAAAGGGAGGATGACCAAGGAATCGGTCATCCTCCCTTTTATCTTAAGAAGTTAAGCATAACAATATTTATCATAGATTATAAAGAAAATAAAAACTTTTTATTGTAGTTTTAAAAAGTTTAATATAAACTATAATCATAAAAGATAACATTTGTAGAATAATAAATTAGCTAGAAATAATGTAACCCATTAAAACGTATAAAATATGAATAAATGGAGATGAAGAGTATGAGCAAGCAGAAAGTTTATCATAATCCTGTACATAGAGGATTTTTTCCAGATCCTTCAATTATTAGAGTAGGAGAAGACTATTATACTGTTAATTCAACCTTTCAATACTTTCCAGCTATAGTGATTTCACATTCTAGAGACTTGGTACATTGGGAAATAATAGGTCATGCTATTACAAGTAATGATGATTTAGACTTATCTAATATACCAGATTCACATGGCATATGGGCACCAGATATTTCTTATCATGAGGGTAAGTTTTATATTTTTGCCACACTTAGACTAAATGGAGATGGAAAAAGAGGCAATGATGTTTTAAGAAGGCAGTTGATGATGGTATCAGATAAACCTGAGGGGCCTTATTCAAGACCTGTATGTTTAGAAGTAGATAATATTGACCCTTCTCATTTCATTGATGAGGATGGTACGCATTATATGGTGATTGCTGCAGGAGCTCAAATTGTTAAGCTAAGTGATGACTGCACAAAAGTATTAGAAGAACCTATTACAGTATGGCCTGGTACAGGAGAGAGATGTCCTGAAGGACCTCATATCTTTAGAAAAGATGGTTATTATTATGCGATGGTTGCAGAAGGTGGAACCGGTTATGGACATGGTATTAATGTAGCACGTTCTAAAAATTTACTAGGACCCTATGAGCCATCACCTTATAATCCTGTTATGAGACAAATGGATCCCGCAGGTAAGATTCAACGTGCAGGCCATGGTAAATTAGTACAAACAGCAGATGGAGATTGGTGGATGGTTTATTTATGTGGTAGACCAAATGAGGGAAATTATACCACAGTTGGTCGTGAAACCGCTCTAGACCCTGTGACATGGACAGAGGATGGGTGGTTTAAAGTAAATGATGGGAAAGGGCCTAGTACGACACAAGACTTTCCAAAACTAACGCCACATCCTTTTGAAGAAAAAAGCATAGATGATTTTAATGAGAGCAGATTAGGCCTTAACTGGCAGTGGGTAAGAAATCCAGATCATAGTGCTTGGTCACTAACAGAAAGACCAGGTTTTATGCGCTTATGGACAAGAGATGGTCAGCTTTTTGAAAGAAGGGCAAAAAATACATTACTTCGTCGTGAAGAAGAATTAAGTTATACAGCTACTACAAAACTTGAATTTAATCCAACCAAAGATGGCGAGCAAGCAGGACTTACTTGTTACTACAGTACAGCAACCTATGCAAGATGGAGTTTATGCTATGAAGATGGACGTAAGCTTCAACTAGTTATTAATCGAAACCAGGGTGAAGAAGTCATGGCAACGATTGATCATGTGCCAGAAGGTCCTATTTATCTTAAAGTAGAAGTTGATAAGCTCACACGTTCATTCTACTATAGTATGGATGGAAGGAAGTGGCACTTAGGTGGCACACTTAAAAACTGTATTTATTTGTGCGATGAAGGTGTGCCGGAAGATCGCAAAAGACATACAGGTACCTTAGTTGGGATTTATGCTAATAATGGAGGCTGTGGCAGTCGTATTGCAGCAGATTTTGATTTCTTTAGTTATGAGAATCGGGGAGATATGCACAATTAAATTTTATTCAAGAAGTTTAAAGGGAGATTTATGTTACCTTATATAAATAGGTCTAGAGTGTGTTGATATACAACGCCTTAGACCTATTTTTTATGTGTTCGATAGTATGATACTATTGCATGTATATGATTGAGGGTATAATATTGAAAGTATATGCGTTATATGCATATGCTATTTGCATGCATATGCAATATGCATGCGTATACAATTTGCATGTGTACATATTTAAAGAATGAAGGCATATCTTTAAATACAAGGAATAGCTGCGTGTGCTTTAGGAGAAGCTAAAATGTGATATATGTTACAGTAGAAAAATGAGTTTTGGCGTATAGTTAGCTTAGTAGAAAATTTAACAATCATAAATATCAGCCTGAAATAGAGGTTTAAAGGAGGTTATAGAGTTGAAAAAAATTAGAACGGAAGAAGCAATAGGACATGTCCTTTGTCATGATATTACCCAAATTGTAAAAGATGTTAAAAAAGGTGTCGCTTTTAAAAAAGGCCATGTCGTTACTAAAGAAGATATTCCTGTACTGCTTTCTATAGGAAAGGAACACCTTTATATCTGGGAAAAAAATGAACATATGCTTCATGAGAATGAAGCGGCAGAAATTTTATACAATGTTTGTAGAAATGAACATATGACAGCTTCAGAAGTTAAAGAAGGAAAAATTGAAGTGATTGCTGAGTGTGACGGCGTATTAAAGGTGGATGTAGAGCGATTAATGGACATTAATAGTATAGATGAGGTAATGATTGCGACGCGTCATACTAATTCTCAAGTTAAAAAAGGGGAGAAGCTAGCAGGAACGAGAGTTATTCCATTACTTATCCAAAAAGCTACTATGGAGGAAGTTAAGAAGGTAGCAGGAAGTGAGCCACTTCTTAAACTAATGCCTTACTTGAAACAAAAAGTAGGTATCGTAACGACAGGAAGTGAAGTTTATAAAGGACGCATTAAGGATGCTTTTGGACCAGTTATTAGACAAAAGCTAGCGCCATTTAATGCAGAGGTACTAGGTCAGGTTATAGTAGATGATAAGGTAGAGATGATTACATCGGCTATCAATGATTTTCTAAATCAAGGAGCAGATATCATTGTGTGTACAGGGGGCATGAGTGTAGATCCAGATGATGTGACACCATCGGCAATAAAAGAGACTGGGGCTCATATTATTTCTTACGGTGCACCTGTTTTACCTGGTGCAATGTTCTTACTTGCCTATACAGAAAAAGGCGTACCTATTATGGGACTTCCAGGTTGTGTGATGTATGCAGGTGCTACTATATTTGACCTTGTATTACCACGTATTATAGCAGGTGAGAAAATAAGTAAGAAGGACCTAGTAAGATTAGGACATGGAGGATTATGTACAGGTTGTAAGCCTTGTACTTATCCACATTGTAGCTTTGGTAAAGGAGAATAAACATGGTAGGGATTTCTTTAGAAGAAGCAATCTTATGCCTAGAGGCACATATTAAGGCAAAGGAGACAGAGGAATGGATAGCATTAGATAAAGCATATGGCAGAATATTAGCACAAGACATAGAGGCGCCATTTTCTTTACCACCTTTTGATAGGTCACCCTTAGATGGCTATGCCTTTTGTGCAAGTAGTAGCAAAGGTGCATCTAAGGAAACACCAGTTTATTTAAAAGTACAAGGTGAGGTATGTGCTGGTCATTATTTTAAGCAAGAAATAAAGCCAGGTGAAGCGGTTCGGATTATGACAGGTGCACCTATACCAAAAGGCTGTGATTGTGTCCTACGTCAAGAAGATACAGACTATGGTGAGGATAGAGTAGCTATTTATAAAGAACTTAAACCTTATGCAAATTATTGTTTTGCAGGAGAAGACATCAAGGCAGGTAGTAGGGTTCTAGCTAAAGGGGAAAAGCTAAATGCGATTACAATGGGTATTTTAGCAAGTTTAGGATTTGAAAAAGTAAAAGTAAAGGCACGCCTTAAAATGGCACTTCTTTGCAGTGGAGATGAATTAATGCCATTAGGAAAGCCCCTTGAGATAGGCAAAATTTATAATAGTAATGGTATAATGCTTAAGGCAAGAGCAGAAGAGCTTGGCATAGAGGTAATAGACCTAAAGCATTATCAGGATACAGCAGAGGAAGTAGCGAGGGCTATTAGTAGAATAATAGAGGATGTAGATCTAGTAGTTACTACAGGTGGTGTATCAGTAGGAAAGAAAGATATTATGCATGAAGTGATTCCACTATTAGGCGCAAAACGTTTATTTTGGCGTGTGGCTATGCAGCCAGGTACACCAGTTTTAGCAAGTAGCTATCAGGAAAAACTAATCATTGGATTATCAGGGAATCCATTTGCAGCTTTAGCTAATTTTGAACTTTTAGTAAGACCTGTTCTTGCAAAATTAATAGGGGATGATCATTTAGTGCCTATTAGACAAACTGCATGTCTAGGGAGTGATTTCCTAAAGGAAAGTAAAAAAAGACGATTTATTCGTGCTAAGTATGAAAAGGGAAAGGTCTATTTAAATCACTCTAACCATGCTTCAGGGGCATTATATACAATGAGTCTTTGCAATTGTTTAATAGATATACCAGCAGGGACCAAATCACTTCATGAAGGAGAAGCAGTAGAAGTTATTTTATTGTAATAGATGAGGAAATCTAAGAAAGGAGAGGGCAATGGAAAAAGAACTTACTCATTTTGATGAAAAGGGTAATGCAGTCATGGTAGATGTATCTGATAAAGAAGTGACTTCACGTATGGCAATTGCCACAGGTCGTATTAAAGTGAATGAAGCAGTTTTTAAAGCGATTGCAGAAGGCACAGTAAAAAAAGGAGATGTATTAGGCGTGGCTAGAATAGCAGGTATTATGGCTGCTAAAAAAACATGGGAGCTGATTCCTATGTGCCATCCTTTAATGCTTACAAAATGTAGTATTGAATTTTTATTAGATGAAAAGCAGCTAGAAGTGGAAGCAAGCTGTCTTGTTAAGGTAAATGGAAAAACAGGTGTTGAAATGGAAGCCTTAACAGG
The DNA here is from genome assembly GCA_018883705.1 of Candidatus Cellulosilyticum pullistercoris. GTDB lineage: Bacteria > Bacillota > Clostridia > Lachnospirales > Cellulosilyticaceae > Cellulosilyticum > Cellulosilyticum pullistercoris. The sequence continues at coordinate 4,673 of JAHLFQ010000053.1, read as the reverse complement.
TGTTAATGTTGCACTTCTAACTATTTACGATATGTGTAAAGCCATAGACAAGAGCATGGTGATTAAGGAAATTAAGCTCCTAGAAAAGCAGGGCGGCAAAAGTGGACATTACAGAAGGAGTGAAGATTAATAGGATGGCAGAGCAGGTCGCACATAAACCTATTGTTTTTGCAGTAAGTGGTATTAAAAACTCAGGTAAGACCACACTCATTGAAAAGCTCGTTAAGTCCTTAACCTCTTATGGTTATCAGGTAGGCGTCATTAAGCATGATGGCCATGAATTTATAGCAGATCATGAAGGAACAGATAGCTTTAGACATAAAAAGGCAGGGGCCAAAAATGTAATCGTTTATTCTAAAACAAAATTCATGATGATTGAGGAAAAAGAAAATCCAACTCTGGAAGAACTACTGGCACTTCAGAAGCATATGGACATTATCATACTAGAAGGTATGAAGTATTCAGTATTTCCTAAAATAGAAATTGTACGAGCAGCTGTTTCAAGTAAAAGCGTATGTAACCCTGAAACACTACTTGCACTAGTTACTGATACACCACTTTCGCTGCCTAATATAAAAAGAATTGAGTTAGATGATTTTAATGGTATATTAGAGTGTGTTATGGCGTATATAGACGCAGAAACAAATAAAGTATAAGATAGATGCAGATGGATCGAAGTGAAAATATCTAGATGAAAAGGTATAAAGTCAAGTGAATTTGACGAGATAGGCATGGAGGGGCAAAATGATAGATAAAAGGCATAGAGGAATAGAATACTTACGTATATCAGTAACGGACCGTTGTAACCTAAGATGCGCTTATTGTATGCCAGAAGAGGGTATTTCTTGTTTAACACATGATGAGATATTAACCTTTGAAGAAATTATTACAATCTGTAAAAGTGCCGCTAAGCTTGGGATTAGTAAAATTAAGCTAACAGGTGGTGAACCCCTAGTTAGAAAAAATTTTATAGAGTTAGTTAGAAAAATCAAAGCTATATCAGGTATTGAAGAAATTACTCTAACGACGAATGGCCTTTTATTAGAAAATCAGCTTGAACAACTTGTTGAAGCAGGGATTTCAAGGATTAATATTAGTTTAGATACTTTAGATAGAGCAAGATATAAAGAAATCACTAGAGTAGATGGCTTGGATACCGTATTACAGGCTATTAGTAAAGCAGCCCAACATCCAAAGGTACAAATTAAGGTCAATAGCTTAATTGCAAAGGATTTTAATGAAAATGAAATCCTAGGATTAGCTGAACTTGCAAAGAATGAGCCTATTAGTATAAGGTTTATCGAAGTCATGCCTATTGGATTAGGGCGGGCACTTAAAACCATTTCAAAAAACGAGATGATAGAAATATTAGAAATGCATTATGGAAAATTGAAACCTTATAATGAGAAACTAGGAAATGGTCCCGCAAAATACTATGAAATAGCTGGTTTTGCTGGAAAAATAGGATTTATTAGTGCAGTCAGTGAGTGTTTTTGTGAGGCATGTAATCGTATACGTTTAACGGCTAATGGTTATTTAAAACTTTGCTTGCATTCTACTAAGGGATTAGATTTAAAAAAATTATTAAGAGAAGGCATGAGTCAAGATGAGCTTACCAAGGTCATGGCTGAAGCAATTGCAAGTAAGCCAGAAAAGCATCATTTTGGTGAAGCGTCAGGGTCATATATAGAAGATAAAATCATGTCGCAAATAGGAGGTTAATCATGGGAAAAGTGATGGCAATATGCACAAGTGAAAAACGTGGTACACAAAAAAATTATGTTGAAGAAGCAAATTTTATTGAGGATTTTGGAATTGAAACAGATGCTCATGCTGGAAAATGGCATCGTCAAGTGAGTTTAATTTCTTTTGAGCAAATTGAAGATTTTAAAGCAAGAGGTGGAAAGGTAGAACCAGGAGCTTTTGGAGAGAATTTAATTGTTCAAGGATTTGATTTTAAAAATATGCCAGTAGGAACTATTTTTAAATGTAATGGAGTGGAACTAGAGATGACACAAATCGGTAAACAATGTCATCATCATTGTCAGATATACTATCAAGTTGGAGATTGTATTATGCCAAGAGAAGGTGTATTTGCAAAAGTGCTTAAAGGTGGAACCATTCGTGTAGGCGATGAGATGCTTGTCAAAGAAACACCATAGAATAGGGAAGGAGGTAATGAATTGATTAAAGTAGGCATTATAACAGCTAGTGACAAAGGCTCTAAGGGAGAACGTGAAGATAGAAGTGGAGCAGTTATTAAAGAAATGGTGACTAAACAGGGCTGGGAAGTTGTTGACTATGTGATTTTACCAGATGAAAGAAGTGAACTTGCTAGTCAGATGAAACAGTGGTGTGACACAGAATATGTTGATCTTATACTAACTACAGGTGGGACAGGTTTTTCACCAAGAGACTATACACCGGAAGCTACTTTAGATATTATTGAAAGAAATGTACCAGGTATTCCTGAGGCAATGCGTTACTATAGTTTGCAAATTACACCTCGTGCTATGCTAAGTCGTAGTGTAGCAGGGATTAGAAAGAAGACACTTATTATTAACTTACCAGGCAGTCCTAAAGCTGTAAGAGAAAATCTAGAAAGTATTATAGATAGCTTAGCACATGGTATAGGTATTCTTAAAGGAAGTAGCAGTGAATGTGCCATGCCAGAAAAGAAAGAATCATAGAAAGCATAAATAGAGCATAGAGTCATTCGTTTTTAGATTAAGTAAGTTTTAATTAAAAGAGTGACAAGAGGAAGGGATTTTTATGAAGAAACTATGGAAGCTAATAGGAGTGAGTTTATTATTACTAACCATAGGGTGCAGTAGTAATCAGACGGCTACCAATACGCAAACAGAATTAACGTTATCGGTAGCAGCAAGTTTAACAGACTGTATGGAAGAGATTCAAAAAGCTTTTCAAGATCAATATCCTCATATTAGTCTACAATTCAATTTTGGAGCATCGGGTACTTTACAACAGCAAATTGAGCAAGGTGCACCTGTAGATCTTTTCTTTTCAGCAGGAACAAAGCAAATGAATGCTTTAGTAGAGAAAGGCTTAGTGGATAAGGAAGCTGTTAAAGAGATGCTTTGTAACAAGCTTGTACTTATTAAACCAAGTACCAGTAATGAAATCCTATCTTTTAATGACTTAAAGGATGAAAAAGTCAAGAAAATTGCAGTGGGAGAACCAGGAAGTGTCCCTGTAGGGCAATACACTATGGAAGTTTTTGATTATTTTGATATCATGAGTCAAGTAGAAAATAAGCTTGTTTATGCAAAGGATGTAAGAGAAGTCCTTTCATGGGTAGAAACAGGAAATGTGGATGCAGGTATTGTTTATGAAACAGATGCTAAAATCAGTGAAGCAGTTACCATTTGTGATACAGCAGATGAAAAAGCTTATTCACCTGTTATTTATCCTGTTGCTATGATTAATACAACAGCGCATGCAGATGAAGTTAAGTTATTGATTGATTTCTTAGAAACAGATGCAGCAAAAGCTATTTTTGAAAATTATGGGTTTACAGTCGTTGCAGATTAGAAGTTATAAAAACTATAAGATATTATAGATTAAGAACATGATAAAGGAGAAAGTCCATGGCATTTGATTTAAGTCCACTTTTTTTATCTTTAAAAATTGCATTAGTGGCCATAGTTATTGTTTTTGTGCTCGGACTTTTAGCAGCAAGATTATGTATGAAAGCAAAAGGACATCTAACATGGTTATTAGATGTCCTTTTTACATTACCCCTTGTTTTGCCACCAACAGTGGTAGGCTTTATCCTTCTTGTTTTACTAGGCAAGAACGGCTGGGTGGGTAAAATACTTATGTCTTTTAATATATCTATTATTTTTACACCAAGTGCAGCTATTTTAGCGGCAGTGGTAGTCGCTTTTCCATTAATGTATCGTGCAGCTAAAGGTGCTTTTGAGCAAGTAGATGAGGAAATTCTATGGGCAGCTAGAACTTTAGGATTATCCGAATTTAAAATTTTTATAAAAATTCTTATACCTGAAGCATGGCCTGGGATTATGTCAGGTCTTATTTTGGCATTTGCAAGGGCACTAGGAGAATTTGGTGCCACATTAATGATTGCAGGTAATATTCCAAAAGTTACACAAACCGTCCCGTTAGCTATTTATTTTGCAACAGCGAACGGCAAAATAGGATTAGCGACCATATGGACAATCATTATTACTTTAATTTCTTGTGTCATGTTATGGGCTATGAATCGTTATAACAGGGGGTGAGAAGATGAGTTTAAAGATACATGTCATAAAAAAATTAGGTGATTTTAACCTAAAAATAGATTTAGATGTAGAAGATCATATCATAGGCCTATTAGGCTACTCAGGGTGTGGAAAGACGATGACGCTTAAAATGATTGCAGGTATTGTGACACCTGATAGTGGCTCTATTGTATTAAATGGTAGAACTTTATTTGATAGTAAGCAGAAGATTAATTTAAGTGTACAGGAAAGAAATATAGGGTTAATGTTTCAAAGCTATGCGTTATTTAATCATATGACTGTGTATGAGAACATCTTAGTAGGTATGAAAGGCCACGATAAAAAGGGTCAAGAAGAAGTCATTAAAAACTATTTAAAGTTATTAGAAATAGAAAATTTAAAAGATAAAAAGCCGAAGATGCTATCTGGTGG